>NZ_BAABMF010000012.1:0-144196 GCF_050402865.1 Clostridium sediminicola | reverse complement strand
ATTTTCTTTGTCATAAATTTTCCTCCTTAAATTTTTCATAGTATATTATTCCAAAACTACCAACTAATCATACAAAAAAAGATAGTAGGTAGATTTGTTTTTACACAAATCTACCTACTGTCCCCTCTCATCTTTTTTCATTTCCCATCACCGTCGTTATAACTACTGTTAAATCTTGAATAGATTTATTGAGAATTTCAATCTTCTTTTCAAATCTAACAAGAAGATATACACTTACAGCTATCGGAAATCCAACGGATGATACCATGTTAACAAACTCCTCATACACTATCCTCCGCCTCCTATAAGTCGGCTTATCGATTAATTCTACTTTTCATATGAAAATATGAGGCTTTTGTCATTTTTCATATGAAATTAGTAGAAGTTATCGATAAACGATCTTTGAGAATTAGTACATTAACTTTCATTTCATATTATAAATACAATTTTTAGTCCATTTTTTACGAAAAAAATTTGTGAGAATAAAATTAATATCCTCACAAACAATTAAGTATTATTTTGAAATTTTTTTAATGAAATCATCTAAGCTTTCAGCAACTATAGAATACTTTAACCATATTTTCAACGTTTCAATATTAGTTTCCTTATTGACCATATTTATAATATCTTCAGCAACAGTGTCAATTTTACTTAAATTTTCTAATATATCCTCTCTTCTTGCCAAAACTGCGCCTTCTTCTCTACCTTCTTCTCTTCCTTTTTCTCTACCTTCTTCTCTGCCTTCCTTTAATCCTTCCTCTTTAGCTCCTTCTAACCTTGATATTTCATCCATTATTTTCTTTTTTCGTAGTTCTGCAAGTCTTATAGTTTCTTCATCTTCACTAAGATAGTCTAAAATATCATGAGCTTTTTTTATTTTGGGATCAGCCATTTCTATCTCCTCCAAAACTTCATCCTCTGGATTAGCTAAAAATATTAGCCACCTATGAAGAGGATTATTTATATCATATTATACTGGTTAATTAATTGTATTTCAATATTGATACACGCATCCTAGAACTTATGTTTGTATACGCACTTTACTTATTACATTTTCTTTTATATAAACAGCTTGTCTATACGTTATTCCACATTCATCGGCTATTGTTTTTAGCTTTTTTCTCTTTATATAAAAATCAACTATCACTTTTCTCTCTGTAGGATCTAGCTTCGCAATAGCTTTGTTCATATTAATCACCATATCATATGCAATAACCTGATCCTCAACAGTAAATGAGTTCTCACTTGGCATATCATTGAGTAATTCTTCATTCTGAACTTCTCTATTGTGTTTCATCTTACTTTTAAGTAAATTCACATTATTATTCTTAACAACTTTAGCAATAAATGAACTAAAAGATGTATCCCCTACTTTATATAATTTAATCCCCTTTATAATACTAAGAATAGAATGCTGCACAATATCTTCATGATCATAACCAGGTATTCTATACTTATGTGCTTGGTTAATAACTAAAGGCATATAAACATTTATAATTTCTTCAACAGCACTACAATCCCCACTCTTGGCTCTCTTAATTAACTCTTCCACATAAAAACCCCCTTTTTTTAGTTAGGAGTTAAGAGTGATTAGTTAAGAGTTTAGTTGTTAAGTTATTGAGTTAGGAAACTCTAGTTAACTAAATAACTAAACTAACAACTCTTAACTATTAACTCTTAACTAAACTAAACTCCAAGCAATTGTCTCTCAATACTAGCAATATCGTATTTTCTCTGTTTTCTATTGCTAAAACTATCAACTGGATTTTTGTTGTGATATGATGGTAAACCCCTACTGCTACAGGGTTTTTGATTTAGATAGCCCTCAAATTTTGTTCCAAACAAAGTCTGTGGTCTTAGATATTTTTCGTAATCTGTATCCATCCATTCCGTAGTTTTTATGTTTATGACTTTCAAAAAATCATCAAGATTAAAACCTTCGTTAAGCCTTGCCTCAATAACTTTTTTAGTTGCTGTTGTAGACGCTTTATAGCATGTATCTGCTTTTTCATTTAAAAAATCTATTATTTTCTCTAGGGTGGAACTATATATATTCTTTTTACTCTCTGTAGTAATCTCTGTAGTATTCTCTGTATACGTCTGTTGTTGAAACTCCATACCTGTGTTATTAGAACTACACACCTCCCTAGTTTCAATGTTAGTAGTACTATCATTGAAACTACATACCTCTGTAGTTTTAAGTTCAGTAGTAGTATCACTAAAATCACATACCTCTGTAATTTCATTTTCAGATGGTATTTCCTTTGAATTAGATACTTCAAGTATTCTTCTTCTACCAGAAATTTTTTTAACTTCCCTCATAATAGGTTCAACAAACATAACATTTGAAACTATTTGTCCAGACATTGTTGGAACATTACGAAATTCTATATTAATTAATCCCCTATCGTTTAAAAATTTGCATGCTGATTTAGCTTGGCCCTTTGTAAGCCCAAAATTCTTTCCTAATGATTGATAACTTTTCTGAAGCTTGTCTGCTTTAAATTTCTTCTTATATCCAATAAGCCTACCAGTAACCTCATCTCTAACCTCAACAGGTTTATACCAATAAATAATCTCAGATAAAATAACAATTGCATTCAGATTTACCAATCCATTATCATATCTCAAATTCTGATACCACCCAAAATCGGCAATATTACCTTCTACATGAAAGTCTCCCACTTCTGAAACAACATTATTCATAGAACAAACCCCTTTCTTTTAGTTAAGAGCTTAGTTTAGTTAAGAGTTAAGAGTGCTTAGTTAAGAGTTTAGTTGTTTAGTTATTGAGTTAGTAAACTCTACTTAACTAAACTAACAACTATTAACTATTAACTCTTAACTAATCAAAACCCTGGTCCATCACTAATTGAGTTACTCTCACTCTCACAGAACTCCTCAACATTATCCTCTTCCGCATCTACAACAAGCACCGAATCTTCACTAACTCTTAGATTCACAATCTGGCTTTTGCTTTCTATTAGCTCGTTTATACTTTCTCTATTATCAATGAATATAGGTGCATTTACTTTAAAGTGTTCTGTTAAAGTATTTATAATATCCATACCTGCGTTGAATTTTGCTGCTGTATTAGCGTCTTCATATGGAACACCATTTATCAAAGTATCACAACACTCTTCAATAGATCCGTTAACTAAAGTGTTAAATAGCTTAAACTTTACTTTGGAGAATTCGCTATTTATTCTCTCTTCCAGCAAGTCTACTTTTGTGCGTATAAACTCTTCACACATAAATTCTTGACTCTCTAAATCCGCTATCATATTCCCTAATTCTTTTTCCCTGCCTTTTAATTCTTCAATCCTTATTTGAGCTTTCTCATATTGCTCTTTTGATCTTAAGATATCCTTTAGTTTGTCTAATTCTTTTATTTTCTCTGTTCTATCTATTTTAAATTTATTAATAACAGCTTCGTCAGGTACTTCTTTGACCTGCTCTAGCCTGTTGATTTCTTCTTTAAGTTTTTTATATTCATCTGTTTCTATAAATTCATCAAAAGTAAAATTTTTATCTTCTCTTTTAGTTTCTTCAATTTTTTCCTCAAAGAATAATTTATTTTTCTCTATTTTATTAATTCCATCTTTCTCTTTTTCAATTCTAAGTTTCAGAGTATTTATCTCCTTAGAATGCTTCTTTCCTTCATTTGATATTTGGACTAATCTAGCATTTTTAGTCTCTTCAAACTTTTCTATCATTTCAGCTTTTTTCTCATCTGCATCCTTTTTAGGGAGTTCTCTTGCGCAGGTTGGACAAACAAAATCATTTTCTCCAAATTCCAATGTTTTTTCTCTAAGATTAAACCATTCTTCTCTTAGTGACTTAACTTTTTCTCTTAGGGTAATTAGAGTTTCTTTCATATTTATAAGATTTTGATTTTTTATATTGATATCAAATTTACTTTTAGAAAATTGCTGCTCCAGATCGAATATCTTTTGTTGTATTTCATTTTTACGGTTTTGGGATTTTTGCATATGCTCTGATTTGATTTCTCTCATTCTATCTTTTTTAGAGAATAGAATTTCCATATTTTTATCAATTTCCGCATAGTCTTTTGTAAGGTGGGCTAATTTTATATCCATATCTTTGATTTCTTTGTTTAGTATACAAGTTTTATTTTCTATTTCCACGAAATTTATTAATGTTAGGTTCTCTAGTGAATTGTTTATTTCATCTAACCTATAGGGAATAGACATTATTTCTTCATTTAATTTTTTCTTTCTAATATATAGTGTTTTTCTAAGGTCTTCTAAGGATTTGTTCTGGAGCAATTCACAGAGTTTTTCTAATTTGTTATTAGAGTTAATTACCTGTGTTTGAGAAATATCCCCCACAACAGTCATAAGTATTTCTCTTCTTTCCTTCCAATCAAGGATGGTATTGAAATAAAGTGGATTTGTTATAAGCTTAAATATATTCTCATCTACTATGTTATTTATCCTATCAACATAGTCTTTCTTTTGAAGAGGAATATCATTTATAAAATAATTAGTAATATGCCCAGTCAAAGTCTTATTTGACTCTCCCCGTTTCTTTGTCCACTTTTCCTTATACACTTTTTTTATGCGAATTTTCTCTCCGTTAACAATAAGAACTGCTTCCACCTCATGGTCAATACCTGGAATTACTTGTCCCTTGCTATCATAGGTTTTAATGGAAAAGTCCTTTCTATTCCTACTATCTTTACCAAACAAAACCCAAATAAAAGCATCAAACACTGTAGTTTTCCCAGATGCATTATCGCCATATACATCAGTAGTTCCTCCAAAATATATTGTTAGTTTTTTAATGCCTTTGAAATTTTTAAGATGTAATTCTTTTAGGATAATTACTTTACACACATAAACACCCCTTTTTTGTTGTAAGTTGTAAGATTTAAGTTGTAAGTTATGGACACCTTTCACTGCGTGAAAGCTTTTAATTTTATAAAATCTTTTGCACAGCAAAAGATCCTTATTGCCGTAAGCGAAGCTAACAAATACTTAGTTAAAGATTTTCTGGAAGAAAATCAACCTAACCTTGTAACTTGTCACTTGTCACTTTTTCTTTTGCATACTTAAGATGAATTGGAAGTTCATAGTTTTCAATAATTTCCATAGCTTCATGAAACTTCTTTCTTGGTATTGCATCGTATTCATTGATCTGATATATCTCCATTATGGATTTAAACAAGTCGCTATATACTTTGCTTCTAAAGCTTCTATTCTGATATGCGTAACTATTTTTTCCACCGCAAATACCTATTACTTTTCTTGATCTTGCTTTTATAAGGGCCTTTTTCTGAAATGGCAGAATATATGCAGTTTCTTCAACTTCAGCAATTCTATTTTCTATTTCACATGTTTTTTTATCTAATACAAATATAGCTTTTAATTCCTTTGATAATCCCTGGTAAGGTATCCTTAAAGATTCTTCCATTTTATTGAATGCTTCAATATATTTCATTTTCCACTCAAAAGATTTATAACCTGTGAAACTCATTACTAAAAGTGAAAATCCATCCCTAGTTATTTCATACTCTTTATATGTCCTTTTATTTGTGCCAGTCTTATATTTTGTTTCAATAAAAAATCCTAGAGAAGCCAATTTTGGATTCTCTAAAATTAAATTTTCAATTTTCCTTAGAAGCTTAGGATGACTCATTTTAAAATTAATAGCCATTTCTCTACTCAAAACCACTAATCTACCATTATGGTTTTTTATTTCAATTAAATTTTTCATTATTACCCTCCTCTTTAATCGGAATTTAGCTTAATTAATTTTTGATTTTTTTGTACGTTTTTTTGTGGCATATATAGGATTTACTGACCAAAAAAAATCGCATTTGGATTTTCAATATTTAATATATCTATCATCTTACTAACCTCAATAATAGTAAATGTAGACCTTTTATTAAGCTTAGCATTTAAAGCTTGTACAGAAATCCCTAATTTCTTAGCTAAATCTTCTTGTGTCATATCTGCCTCTACTATTTTCCCCTTTAACTTTCTTAAATTCATATCATTACCTCCTCGTAAAAGATTTCAAATAATTGCTTTTGCAATAACAGAAACTCCTTAACTTTCCCATATTTAGAATTTTGCTTCTATTTTTCGTTGCACGTCTTTTTTACCATTATTGTACAATTATGTAATTTACATGTCAAGGCTTTTTGCCAAATTTATAATTTTTATTCAAAATAATGTTGCATTAATGAATATATTTGTTATAATATTGAATATAAGGGAGGTTTATATAGTGATTGAAAAAGTAACAAATGAAATTATTCAAAGGATTAAAGATAGAAGAATTTATTTAGGTTTATCTTATCAAGAACTAGCCGACAAAACCGGCCTAAGTAAGTCTACCTTGCAGCGTTATGAAACTGGATACATAAAAAAACTTTCAATTGAAAAGTTAGAAATTTTAGCAAAGGCTTTAGACACTACTCCAAGCTATTTAATGGGTTGGGAAAAGAATAATCCTAATACTTCTTTAAATGGCATTGCTATCAATAACGCAGAAGATGCCATGAAGTTTATCCTGAAAGAACCATTGTTAATGGCATATGGTGGTTATGACATAAAGAAAATGACAAATGATGAATTAGTTGATTTTGCTAACGAAGTTTTAAGACAACTTGAATTAATCAGCTACAAATATTACAAACATAAATAATTTGCTAGGTTTTAAATAGTGTTGATGTTAATCAAAAAACACAATTGGAATAAAAGACGAAGTAAATTAGTGACAAGTAATAAGTTACAAGTTAATGTTGATTTTCTTCCAGAAAATCTTTAACTAAGCCTTTGTTAGCTTTGCTAACGGCAAATCTGATCTTTTGCTATGCAAAAGGAAGATATTTTATCTTTCATTTAATTAAAAGCTTTCGTTTACGAAAGGTATCATGAACTTGTCACTTATAACTTGTAACTTGTCACTATAAATTTCGAACTTCTTCGCAATTTATACTTTTGTTCATTAAATCAACAACTACTTAAAACAAAGTCAAAGAAATAAACATATAGCTAAGGAGTTGTAATAATTGTCAAATGAAGAAATTGTAGCATTAGCTAATGATATCAAAAAAAATTATAACACAAATGATCCTTTTAAGATTGCAAAATCTTTAGGAATCAAATTTCATTATGAGCCTTATAAAAAAAATATTATGCAAGGAAGAGTACTTCAACCATTTAAAAATTTACCCCCTTGCATATGCTTAAATTCTAATTTTGATGTGAAATCTCAAATTATTTTCTGTGCTCATGAACTTGGACATGCTATTATGCATCGAAATGTATGTGATTATTTCGATAATGACCCTATTTCTAATCCATATGAGTATGAAGCAAATTTATTTGCAGTTGCACTTTTATTTGATTCAAACTTATTCAAATATGATATCAAAAAAATGGATAATTTTATACTAAAATTTATTTTAGATTATAATGTTAAATACTAAAAAAAGAGAATCCCATTGAATTCTCTTCAAAAATATTAACTATTTTGCCCAATAAGCTGGAGAAACCAACATATTGGGTAACTTTGTTTTTGAATTACCTTTTGCTGTATTTATCTGTGATTGAGTAAGAAAGATAGCATTTGAAAGATTTGCTCCACTTATATCAGCATCTCTCAAATCAGCTCCAATTAAATCGGCTCCGCTCAGATCAACCCCTCTAAGGTTCGCAGCAATAAGACATGCTCCTCTTAAATCAGCTCCCTTAAGATTCGTTTTTCTAAGGTCTGCTCCAAAATAATCTGCTCTTCTAGAATTGTCTCTAGTTTTTTTTGTAGAAGTCTTTATTCTTCTAAGTGCATTATTACGTACCAACTCACTTGTATTTCTAAGAAACTCGTTTACTTTGGTTCTATGAGCTTCTAAATCTAATGCTAATAAAGATTCAGAATCAAGAAGTGTAAGCTCTTGAGTATTATCCAATAATAAACTTATCTTTTCTTTTATATTCTGATCCTTTTGTACCATAAATGCTTGAGTCAGATACCATAGCATTTCATGAAGTTGTCTCATAACTAGGAATACATCAAACATTTTCTTTGCATCATTGGGATTTTTTCTCCAATCATCACCATCAAAAGTAACTTCAGCTACCTTTTGACCTGCTCCAAAACAATCATAAGAAGTACACCCTTTAAGTCCCTTTGACCTAAGATTTTTATGAACAGAACAAGTAAAATCTGATTGTAAGTTTATACAAGGTATACCCGCTTCTTTATTAGTTGGAAATCCATCCGAAGATGAAAAATATAATGCTACACAGCATAATCCAAAACATTTGCTGCAGTCAACTCTTAATTCTTTTTTTAGTTTATTTTCGTATTTATTTATCATGTTTTTACCTCAAATTCCAAATAATCATTCTTTCTTTATAACATTAATTTTATAAATAAATCACTGTCCACTGGCTTACTAAATAAATATCCTTGACCAAAATCGCAATTATTTTTCTTTAAAAAATCTAATTGTGATTTTGTTTCTATTCCCTCTGCTACTACTTTAATATCTAAACTCTTTCCTATTGCAATAATAGCTGAAGAAATTTGTTTATTTTTAGATTTAGTATCCATATCGATTATAAATTTCTTATCAATTTTTAATTTTGAAATAGATAAATCACTAAGTTCTCCTAGAGAAGAATACCCTGTTCCAAAGTCATCTATAGTTATGTTCACACCAAGATTATGTATTGATGTAAGTGTATTTTTTATAGCATCAATATTTTCAGTTGAAATACTTTCTGTTATTTCTAATTCTAAGTATTTAGCTTCTAGATCCGTTTCACTTAAAGTATCCTTAACTAATTTCAAAAAATTCCCTTGTTTTAATTGAGCAACTGATACATTGACTGAGATAAATATTGGTCTTTCACCCTTAATTTGCCACTGTTTGTTTTGCATACATGCAGTTTTTAATACCCATTCACCAATTCTATTTATCATTCCATTTTTTTCAGCAATAGGTATAAATTTATCAGGAGAAATACGTCCTAGCTTGGGATGCTGCCATCTAACCAGTGCTTCTGCTCCTGTTATTTTTTCAGTTTTAATATCTAAAATTGGTTGATATTCTAAATAGAGCTCTTCTTTGTCTATACTATTCACTAAATAATTAGATAAGTTAAATTCTTCTTCTATATCATTTTTCATATTTTCGTCAAAGAATATTAGTCTTTTTTCATAATTACTTTTATCCTCTTTTGACTTGTACATAGCTATATCAGCTGTTTTCATTATCTCTTCTGAATTAATACCATTTTCAGGATAGATAGCTATTCCAATACTTGCAGATATATATAATCTATTATTATCAATATTAATTGCCGACCTACTTAATCCATTAATTATTCTATTTGCTATTTTTACAACTTCATTTTGACCTCTTAAGCTAGGAATTAACACGGTAAATTCATCCCCACCAATTCTAGCAACTACATCTTTTTCTCTAATACATTTCAATATTCTAGTAGCTACTATTTGTAAAACTCTATCACCTACTGAATGTCCTAATGAATCGTTGATTCTCTTAAAATCATCTAAATCAATAAATAAAACTGCTAATTTATTGTTTCCGCATATCTTAATTTTTTCATCTAATTTATCCATGAAATACACTCTATTATATAGCTTTGTTAAGGAATCTTTATATGCTAAGTCCCATATTGTCTTTTCTTTTATTTTTGATTCTGTAATATCGCTAAATATTCCAATGTAGTGAGAGATTTTTTCCTCTTTTCCCTTTATAGAACAAACGTTTAAGAATAAGGGGTAACAATCACCATTTTTATTCTTATTTTTTATCTCTCCCTGCCAATTACCTTCTTCCTTGATAATATTCCATATATTCTCATAAAACTCATTCTCATATTTTTCTGATTTAAAAATTCTAGCATTCTGTTTTTTTACTTCGCTTTGAGTATAGCCGGTTATTTTAGTAAATATGCTATTAACCCATTCTATATTGCCATCAGAATCTGTAATGATTATTCCTTCAGTATTATTTGCTAATACTTGTTCAAAAAGTTTCAGTTCCTCTTCTTTTTTTATCCTATCATTTATATCAACAAAAGTTACTACTCTACCTAACTGTTTGCCATAATTCATTATTGGGAAAATTGTAATATTGACAATTATTTTATCTCCACTATTTTTAACTACTTTAATATTCTCGCTTAGTAAAATTTCTTTTTTATCTATTTCTAAATATTCTTCGATACTTTTTTCTAAGCTACTATTTGAAATTACATCTTTTAAATTTCTATTAATTATATTATGTTTCTCGTGTTGAAATAGTTTTTCAAAACTTGTATTACTATTTACTATATTATTGTCATCATCTAATATGACGGTGGCTAAAGGTGTATTCATAAATATTTGATCATAATATGTTTTTGATAGTCTATTATCATTTACATCAAAAATTATAGTATGTAAAAAAGCTTTGTTTTCAATTTTTATTGGAGCAGAATATACTTCAACATCACGAACTTCTCCATTAGCTAATTTATGTCTAAAATAAAAGAAATTTCGTTTTTCTATTCTTGCTTTTCTCATTTCTTCATTAACTTCTTCTTCTTTTAAAATATTGATATCTTGTATCCGTAATTTCAAAATCTCTTTTTTTGTATAGCCATAATAAGAGATAGCTTTTTTGTTTGCATTAACAATGTTTCCATTTTCACAATCAATAACAATCATAATAAATTTATGATTGTCAAATAAATCACTTATATATATTTCATTTTCACCATATGAATTAACTGATGCATTTTCAGACTTGTTTGTAGTACTCATTCAAGTCTCCCCTTTTTATTAGAATTTAACACTTAAAACAACTTTAGAAAAAAATTCTCCTGTAATAGCTGTACCACTAAATCATTCAGATATTGCATTTTTTATATGAGAAATTAGTAATTCAATTATCTTGTCTGGTGAAAAAAAACCTTCTTTTAAATAAGAGTGTTCCTTTTCCACCCTCCTCAAATAACGACAACAAACAGCAAAACAAATTTAGTTTATTACTTAACAAGTCTCATTATATCATAAATTGTAAAATTGTAGTAGAATCGCTTTACCAATTTAGCCTAAATTACTTATAAAATAAAAGAAACAAAAATATTTATTCAACTAAATATTTTTGTTTCTTTTATTCAAAGCATAGTTATATCTTTATTAGTTGCCGGCATACCTATATAAATAATTCTTCCCTTTAATTAAGTAAGATAAAATAGGCAATCCTGCTTTCTAAGTTAAAAGAAAAAATTATAGTTATAGTTATAGTTTAGGATTCATTATTTGTTGAGTACGTTCTAAAATATCTAACCCTTGTTGCTTTAACCAATATGGTATATCAATAATTACCCAGTTTTCAGAAAGCTTATCACCTTGTCGACAATAAACATCAACAACCTGCATATCTGATGGAATCTCGGCTCCAGGCAATCCCATAAAACCTCCTATAGGTGTATTAGTTAAGTTAGGCCATCCAAAGAAACACGCAAAATTTCCTTCTGCAAAACGACAAACATGTCCATTAAATTTCTTATCCTTAAGACCACATCTAAATGGATATTGATGCTGCATCTGATATCTAGGTATAGTAAATGTTGCCCCGATACCAGCAGGTCCATACCAAATCATATTCTTGTCCCAGTGTCTTTCTAGCGCTTCTGGCGGATAAATATCTGGCATAGATTTAAAGCCTTCATCAATATCATTAAGCATTTTATTTAGAATATTTAGCGTTTTTTCGCCTTCTTCTTTTGGAGCATCTTCAAAAAGAAGTCCATCATGATTTCTTGGTCCTGGATACACAAAATGTGCTCCTGTTGATGGTGGAAGTGGATATACTCCTGCTTGATTCATAAATCCTATAATATCTATAAATATTCCTGACTTTGTAATCTTTCCATTCTCTACACAGTTAAATTCTGCATATCTTAAATTTATCATTTTCCCAGTAGGTCTTATACCTAGCCACTCTGAATCAAAAAGTCCCATAAAATGACCCATACTCATTACCCATTGTTCATCTTTGTTTAATTCATTAGTTCCTCCAATGAAAATATCTTGACGACGCTGCATATGTTTCAAAGAACTCATTAGTGGAGCCCAAAACTTTTCAGCGACATCTTCAGCACCATTTTGTTCACGATAAGGATAAGATCCTCTCCATGAATAGTTTTCACTTGTAAATTCTTTTAAAACACTTAATACATCTTCAGGTGTTGAATTTTCTAAAGCTTCAAAATAATTTCTTATTACTTTTTTTGTTCCTTGATATTTACTCATAACAACCTCCTTTTTTTATACTACCTATTTTTATATTAAATGACATAAATGATACACTTAGAATTATAGAAATAATCCCAATGATTTGATATAAAGTGAATACATCTTTAAATAAAACCACTCCTAGCATAGTAGCTGATATGGGATCAAAAGCCTGACATACCCCCATATGAGTTGCAGAAACATAATTCAATCCATACATAAGTAATATAACTGCTCCTATACAAACAATTGAGAATAGTATTAGTATCAATAAAAACTCCCCTGCTCCAACGTTATTTGAAATAATAATAAACAGTGATTGAGATTTTTCAAATATGGTCTGATATGTTAACAAAGTGAAAAATCCAAATAATGAAAAATAAAATGTTATTGTGGATGTTTTAAGTTTAGTATTGATATAATATCTATTGAGAGCATTGTTAAATACTGAAAAAGCTACACATAAGACCATTGCAATAATTCCTTTTATATTACCTGTACCTGATTGTGAAAAAATATTTAACGCCAACGCTACACCAAACACAGCAACCAGAGAGCAAGTAATTTTCTTACCAGTGATTTCTTCATTAAAAAAAATATAAGACACATACATCAAAGGAAATACCATGCAAAACAATATTATTGAACATATACCAGCAGGCAAATAGTTTAGAGCGTAGAAATATGCTAGCCTTAACCCATTTATTACAACAATACCTTGAAATGCTACAATAACTAAATACTCTCTTGAGATACGAAACATAGATATATCAGTGAATAAAATCTTTAATAAATTAAATATTACTAATGATAGAAACATCATCATTGTTATTGATATAAAGTCAAACCCATACTTCATTAGAAATACCCCTAAAACCCCCATTGCTCCATAACAAATTCCTGAGATAATTTCTATAATAACTCCTTTAAATTCTTTGCTATTCATTTTATACCTCACCAAGATATATTTGACGTAGTACCTCTAACCCATCAAATAATACCCATTCTTCTTTTACTTTATTATCAATAATATGATAATGATTAATCCCCATAATCTCTATCCTATTACCTGATGGATCTCCAAAGTATCCGTATCCTTCATGAACACCATTAATTCTCCATCTTACTGCAACATCCCAAGAGTTTTCTGCCCCTCTTCCATTACATGTAACTCTATCTACTTCAATTGCAGCATTTGGGAAAGATGCAAATAAACTTACAAACATTCCTTGAATTTCATCATATCCATTTAAATCCATATTGCATATAAAATGATTAACTGCATTATCATGATAGTAATCTTTAACTTTATTGATTAATTTGTAACCCCATATTTCACTAACCATTTGAAGAACCATTTCACCTACGCTGTCATCTTTAGCTTTATACAACTCAGGATAAAATTGACCTTCCATTGATTCTCCAATACCAAATTTACTTTGAAGTGCAGGTCCAGCGTTTTTAGTTACTGTAGCTAATTTTTTTGCAACTTCATGAGGGTCATATCCTAATTGTTTAACAATCCACAAATTATCTCTCAAAACCCACTCTTCAAATATCCTATTATTAATTGCCATGCAATCTGCTATCGCTCTATATGCTACTTTTTTACCTGTAGCTTTTCCATAACTATTATCACCATGATTAGTAGCAATATTTAAGATTCTATGGGAAGAAAAGAAAGATCCATCAGTATTTTCAGACCAAACAACATTTTGACCAACTAATTTTCTATCAGGAAACATATGAATATTTTGTAGTGTAGACGTTATTACTCCTGACACTCCATAACTAGTTCCTGAAGATGTGTGTATAGCAATATTGTTGGAATAAGTATCATAAATAACACCTAATCCTTTTTCTTCCCATATTTCATGAGTAATACCTAAAATATAATGTACGAAATCATTGTATTTGGGATCAAATCCTACTAATTTCTGTTTATTTTTCCCTTCTAATTTTACTAAGTCATTATAATCTAACCATCCTAAAGGATTAACTTGAGTACTATCTCCATAAAATACCTTATTTGATTTGCTTACTATAACTTTTTCCTCTCCTTTTTTAATATTCTTTGAAATCTTTTTTTGTGGTGCTAAATTAGCTTTTTTTTCATTACCATCTTTTATTTTCTTTTCCATTTAGATCAATCTCCTTTTTAGTTCATATCATCAAGTTCCTTCATGATATGTGATTTGTATAAATTTATATCCATCTTCCTCATTACCTTCTGCTATTATATCTATGAATTCAATTTTTAAGTCCGGAAAAGTATTTAATTTTCCTAAAGTAAACTGAAAAACTGCTTCAATTCCTAGTATATCTTGTCCATTCTCTCCATGTATTATTGTATCTTCAAGGTAAAGATCATAAATTCTTCCCACCATTTTATAGTCATGAATTAATTTTGTATAAGCCTCGAAAAAAAATCTCAACATCTCTTGGTGTCTTAAAGTCAGGATTGTTTAATCTTTAATATACTCAAACTCTATAGTTCATTTTTTAATAATTTATCCATGTACATCTCACTTCTAATAAAATATTCGTTTACTATTTTCCACTGATTTTGAACTTTCTTTATAACATACACAGTTTGCCTTTAGCATACTCAATTGCATCTTCTTTAGTTTTTAACTCTGCATTATCAACTATTATTTAAAGTTGTATACGTTCTTGAATCATATCTCTATAATACCCATTTTTTATAACGGACTACGTAAGCCGTTATTCCAAAAATAAAATTTCTTTTAATTTCTATTTGTTATCTTTCGCTAATCACGGACTACGTAGGCCTATATTCCAGAAGGAAATTACTAATGTTCTAATTCCCTTTATTTAAGTTAACAGAATTACGTTTAATTAATTCCATTTTATAAACTTTTGAAACAGGCTCCATTTGTGAATTTTTAAGTTTGTTTTCTAAAATTTCAATAGTATCATCTATCATTAAATCTAATGGTCTTTTCATTGTTGTAAGAGAATATCCAGGCCATTCCGCCTGTTCTGTATCATCAATGGTAATAATTGATAACTGCTCTGGAACATCAATATTAAACTCTAATCTAGCTGCATCTATGGCACCCATACCCATTATGTCATTTACACAAAATATTGCATCTAGTCTATTTGAAATATCTAACAGCCTCTTAGCTGCTTCATAACCAGACTTATAAGAATAATCTCCATGTTCCAATATACACTCATTTATTCCTCTTTCTTTTAAACGTTTCAAAAAACCATTTTCACGATGAATTGTTGCTGTAAGATGCTTTTGTCCAGTAATACAAGAAAATTTTTTATGACCTGTATTCAATAAATAATCAGCAACTTCTTTACTGGCGGTAAAATCATCACAATAGACTTGACTAACATTTATTTCACTAACACGTCTATTAAAGATTACCACCGGGACACCTCGTCGTTCACATTCATTTGCTCTATCACTTGATAAAGCTCCACCAGTAATTACTAGGCCATCAACTTGATATTGCAATACTCTTTCAATAATATTATCAATATTATCTTCTGGTTCTATATTAAATACTAAAATTTGCATACCATTTTTTTGTATTTTATCTATGAATTTATTTAATATTTGAGAATAGAACGAACCAATTTTGGCTCCCATAACAATTGCTATGATATCAGTTCTTTTAGAGATTAAACTTCGTGCTATTGCATTTGGTTTATACCCTAATTCTTCAGCAGCACGTAATACTTTTTCACGTATCTCTTCCTTCGGTTTTCTACTAGCATGTGGATTAAAAACTCTTGAAACAGAAGTTTGCGATACTCCCGCCAATCGAGCTACATCCATTGAAGTTACTTGTTTTTTTTCACTAGTTTTATTATTACTCATAATCATTTAACTCCTATAATTCTTTTCTTTAAAACTTAGGACTACGTATGCCATTATTCCAAATAAAATAACGAATTTCATTTCGTCAAATCCATTGTAATCATTTTTTTTATTTGTGTCAAGTATTTTATTTTAAATTTTTACCAAATTAAAGAGGACGCATATTGTGCGCCCTCTTTAACTTAATTTCTCTATACATAATTATTGTAAAAACATTTTTATGTCATCCTCAACATTTGTAATTCCACCGATTCCAAAGTTTTCTACTAGTACATTAACAACATTTGGTGATAAGAAAGCTGGTAATGTTGGTCCTAAATGAATTTTCTTAACTCCTAAGTGCAACAATGCTAATAATACAATTACAGCTTTTTGCTCATACCAGGCTATATTATAGGAAATTGGTAGTTTATTGATATCATCTAATCCAAAAACCTCTTGAAGTTTCATTGCAATAACGGCTAATGAGTATGAATCATTACATTGACCTGCATCAAGTACTCTTGGAATTCCTCCAATATCTCCTAAATCTAATTTGTTATATTTATATTTAGCACATCCAGCAGTTAAAATAACAGTATCTTTTGGTAATGCTTTTGCAAAATCTGTGTAGTAGTTTCTCTTCTTAGCTCTTCCATCACATCCTGCCATAACAAAGAATTGCTTGATTGCTCCAGATTTAACTGCTTCTACAACTTTATCAGCTAATGCTAATACTTGATTATGAGCAAATCCACCAACAATTTCTCCAGTCTCAATCTCTGTAGGAGCTTTACATCTCTTAGCATGTTCAATAATTGCTGAAAAATCCTTTTGTCCTTTTGAATCTGCTTCGATATGAGTTAATCCATCAAAACCAACAACTCCAGTAGTGTAAACTCTTTCTTTATATGACTTTTTTGGTGCAACTAAACAGTTTGTAGTCATTAAAATTGGGCCATTGAACTTTTCAAATTCTTCAGTTTGTTTCCACCAAGCGTTTCCATAGTTTCCTGCAAAGTGAGAGTATTTCTTAAATGCAGGATAGTAGTGAGCTGGTAACATTTCACTGTGAGTGTACACATCTATTCCTGTCCCATTTGTTTGTTTTAATAATTGTTCTAAATCTTTTAAGTCATGTCCACTTATCAATATACCAGGATTTTTTCTAACACCAATATTAACTTTTGTGATCTCTGGATTACCGTAGCTCTCAGTGTTAGCCTTGTCTAATAGAGCCATACCATCTACACCAAACTTACCTGTTTCTAATGTTAGTGCTACATAATCATTTAAAGTTAATGTATCATCTATAGTAGCAGCTAAAGCTTTTTGCATAAATCCGTGAACTTCATCATTATCATAGCCTAATTGATATGCATGTTTCATGTAAGCTGCCAATCCTTTAACACCATATGTGATAAGTTCTCTTAAGGATCTAATATCTTCATCTTTTGTAGATAACACTCCATATTCTTCTGAAACTGCATCAAATGATTCTACATTATCAGTAAACCATATTGCTGCTTTTGGAAGTTTTACTTCTTCTTCTTTTTTAAATCCTATAAAACCAAGCATTTTATTTACCCAATTTTCATTTGCACTTGAATTACCTAATTTAACTCCAGCTTTAGAAAGTTGTGTTTTTAATTCTTCTCTTAATTTTAAGCCTTTTTCAATTCTTTTAATAAATATTTTTCTATCAAAATTTGCATTTGTAATAGTAGCAAATAGTCCTTCCATAATAAACTTATCAACTTCTTTATTTACTATCCCAACTTCTCTAGCTTTTACACTGTAAACAGAGATACCTTTCATAACATAAATCAATAAATCTTGTGCTTTTGCTAAATCTTCATTTTTACCACAAACACCTTTTACTGTACACCCTTTACAACCTGCTGCTTCTTGACATTGATAACAAAACATACTCATAATTACTACCTCCATTTAATTTATCTTTGGTTACATTTATCTAAGAACTTTTCTGTCCTTGTTTTCTTGTTTACAAGATAAATTATAGTAGGTTACTGTGAATTACACCGTATCATATGTTACGTATATGAAGAAATTTAAGCACTTTGTTTAATTTTTATCAATATTAATTATAATCATCTCTTAGAATACTGAATATTTCTAAATCTACTATTCCTTTACCAGGCCAAAAAGCAGCTTGTCTCGATAATCCTTCTTTTGTAAATCCATTTTTTAAAAGCACCTTCTTCGAAGCCTTGTTAGCAAGCATAACCTCAGCTTGAATCCTATTAATATTTACCCTTTCAAATAAAAATTTAATCATTATACTTATCGCTTCTGATGCTATTCCCTTTCCCCAATATTCTTCTGCTAAAAAGTAACCTAATGAAACCATATTAATCTTTTTCTTAAAATCCATAGGTTCAATGATTCCAACTAACTTATTGCTTTCATTCTTCAAGAATATACCAAACTTTATTCTGCTTTTCTTGTTAAAATCTCTTTCAAAATGACCAATCATTTTACCAACTGTTTCAATATTACGCTTTGGTAAAATTCCACATAATTCAAATACCTTTTCATTACTATAGATTGCAAATACTTCTTGTACATCCTCTTTTTCAATCTTTTTTAATATTAATTTTTCAGATTCTAAAACAGGAAATTCCCCAAAAATCATCTCAATATTCATATTGTTCCCCCTTCCAAATTCACTATATCATCCAATCAGTTATACTCACTCAACTGGTATATATAATTTCATTACCATCTTGTCAGGGTATACTGAATTACATACATCTGTCACCTCAAAATCAAGTCCCTCTCTCCGTTCATAGTTAGAATTGGGAAACCATGTGAGATAGATATACTTCCAAGTATTTTGAGCTATTTCTACAGAACCCTTAACTTTAAATTCAGCATACTTTCCTTCAGGAATTTCTAAATTAACAAAACCACTCTCCAGTCCTACAACAGGTTGATTTACTGCTTCTCCTATAACAAATGAAAACTGCCCATTTTCATAGTAGTTGTAGCTTATCCCATATGGAAATGCTGGCGCAATCCGATGAGGAATTTTCATATAGTACTCATTCATACCAAAATTATTATAAAAATTTTCTATATCATTAAAGTATTTTCCAGAGTTCATACTTGTTTTATATTCATAGCCAGTTATATAAGTTTTGTTAAGATAGATAATATTGGGCTTATCTATCTTTATATCTCCTTGAATTTTTTCTTTATAATCTACAAAGTCAATCTTTGCAAGAAGATTTATTGAGCCTTTCTTCATTTTACGATATTTAGCAGGAGTTATACCAAAAATGCTCTCAAATGCACGTGTAAATGCTTCCTGGGAACTATACTGAAAAGTGACTGCAATTTCCAATATTGTTTTATCTGTTTCTCTTAGCAAAATCGAAGCTTCTGTAAGCCTTCTTTTTCTAATATAGGCTTGTACAGAAAACCCAGAAATATTTTGGAATATCCTTTGAAAATAATATACTGAAAAGAAAGCTTTTGAGGCAATATCAGTGATATTTATATTCTCTTTAAGATTCAGTTCTATATATTCAATTGCATTTTGTATTCTATAGTAATAATCCACGTCCTATCAAACCTCCAATAAATCCTTCTCAACCTATTGTACTATATTTTGGATTTATTTTTTTGATAATTTGTGCTTTTTGAATTTATAGTTTAATAGTTTTAGAGAATCCAAAATTGGATTCTCTAAAACTCTACAAAGTTTTCTTAAAAAATTTATTTTAAATCAATAACGATATCATCTAAGAAAAATTCTCTATCTTCCTTTGTTTGTATCGGTTCTAATTTTGTCTCATTTCCCTTCTCATCAAATGATACTCCACCTGCAACGGTAGAAATGTATACTTTTGGTGTAACTATTAATTTCGTTGCCTTACCATCTAACTTCCTGAAGGTCATACTCCAATTCATAATCCCTGTAAGGATATTTCCTTCTCCCCCATTTACTTCCCCTTTATAAACATTTCCTAAGTCATCCTTCACTATAAGTTCAGTAGTGACGTTATCCCAATCATTTCTATACTCTTCAGGTACTTGTTGAGTATATTCCAAAATGAATGACATTGGTGTTTTGTTTATTTTATCAATAGTTGCAGAGATTCCTTCTTTTTCTGTACCCTGATTAATCACTTTACTATTACTCTCCACAGCCTCTAATTGGAATGTAAAAAGCCATTTTCCTTTAATCTTTTCCTCTTTATTCAACTCACATACTAAAATATCTTTAATATTTAACTTACAATTCACTCTATCTAGTTCTCCAGAAATACTATAGCTTGACCGTCCAATATATTTTCCTTCTGATACTTTTTCTACCTTTTCGCTACCTGTAAGTCCACCTTCATAGTCAACTATATCAAGAGAGGGTCCTATACCTATTAATGGATTTTCTCCTAAGTCTTTATCAGTTTTAATCTCATAAGTATAGGTAATTGTTTTACCGTCAAAAATTGCATCATTTATCTTCATCTGAATACCGTTGCTCTCTTTAATGATATTTATCTCATTTGCATTTTCTTTATATAAATCATACACACCAGTTCGCCCATTATCCAATAATCGAAATATATCTCCTATAATCGGAATTTCTGCAGCATATGTTGGATTAGTAATTCCAATAAATGCTGTACTGCCTATTACTAACCCAGCAATAGCTGCTGCAATTATTCTCTTACTCCTCCAGCCTTTATTCTTTTTTATTGATTGTTTCAATCGCTTTTTTACACTTGCTCTTTCAATCTCTGACACTTCTATCCCTTTTTCTATTTCTCTCATTTCCATCTCATCCACCTCAACTTCTTGTAATAACTGATAAATATTTTTCATCTATATCTCCCCCAATACACTCATTGTTGCCTGCTGACTTAACTTTTTCTTTCCTCTAAAAATTCTATTATCAACCGCAGTTCTGGTTAATCCTAATTGTTTGCCAATTTCCTCTGATTTAATTCCCAAAAAATATTTCATGGTAAATATCTTACGATCAATTGGTTTTAATGTATTTATAAGCATCACTAATTCTTTTTTATCCTCATTTAACATAACCTGGTCTTCTGTGGAATTATCCTGCATTAGAGAATCAACTTCTAAAGAAACTTCTTCACGCTTGACTATCTTTCTATAATAATCAATAGCTTGATACTTAGCTATTTTGTATACCCACTTTTTAAAATCTTCTTCATTTCCCTCAAATTGATGCCCATGATTCCATATAGCAAGGAATACATCATTGATACATTCTTCTACAACTCCTCCACTCTCAATTGAACCTAAAACTTTATACACTGTTCCTTTTACAAATCCTAAATATTTGTCTACAATAAATTCTAGTGCGTCTTCTTTTTTCTTTTTCAACCGCTTAATGTAATTTACTTCCTCACAACTCATTTATTATCTTCCTCCTACATATTCAATAAAGGCCTTTATATTAAAGACAAACCATACGTAAACTTAATCTATACATGTACAAAATCTCAGGCATCAATGAGTTTTGGACTTGTATCGATTTATAGTTGAAGTGGTATGTCTCTATACTATATACAACGTAATAAAATCTATTTTCTCTCGTTTTTTTTAATATTTTTCTTGCATAGGAATTTTAAATTGAATCTTGTAATGATTAAAAGAAGTTTATAGAGACATAATCTATTATCACTCCGCAAAAATACCCCTTATTCGAAATAATCAAATAAGGGGATTAGGCTATAACATTTAGTGGAACTGATGTATTCATAATCCTTATCTTTTATAAACTTGTATATTGTATTATATCAAAAAGGAAAAATTTATTAAATAAAGAGATTATTTATATCTAATATTTCAAAATTGCTCCTGTACTTGCTGAAGTAACCATCTTCATATATCTAGCAAGATAACCATCTTTTATTTTTGGCTCTGGTGCACTCCATGTAGCTTTACGTTTTTCTAATTCTTCATCATCAATCAATAGCTCCAGTAAACGATTTGGAATATCTATGTTAATTAAATCTCCTTCATGCACTAAACCAATAGCTCCTCCTTCTGCTGCTTCAGGTGATACATGACCAATTGATGCTCCACGAGAAACTCCTGAGAAACGTCCATCAGTAATAAGAGCTACAGTACTATCTAGTCCCATACCCGCTAATGCTGAAGTAGGTGATAGCATTTCGCGCATACCAGGACCACCTTTTGGACCTTCATATCGTATTATTATAACATCACCTGGGTTTATTTTATTGCTCATGATAGCTTCAATTGTATCTTCTTCACTATCAAATACCCTAGCTGGTCCTTTATGTGTCATCATTTCAGGTAATACCGCACCTTTTTTAACAACTGCTCCATCTGATGCTAAGTTCCCCCATAAAATTGCAAGTCCTCCATCAGGTGAATATGAATTTTCAAAATCTCTGATAACATCAGAATTTAAAACTTTCGCTCCATCAATATTCTCCCCTAATGTTTTACATGTAACTGTCATAACATCTTTATTTATTAAACCACGTTCATCTAACCTAGCTAATACTGCTGAAAGCCCACCAGCAGCGTCAAGGTCTTCAATATGGTGATGTCCAGCAGGACTTAATTTTGCTAAATGAGGAGTTTTTGCACTTATTTCATTAACCATTTTTAGGTCAATTTTTATACCTGCTTCATGAGCTATAGCCGGTAAGTGTAATACAGTATTAGTAGAACAGCCTAGTGCCATATCTGCTGTAATTGCATTTTCAAAAACTGCTTCAGTTATGATATCTTTAGGTTTAATGTCTTTTTCTAATATCTCCATTATTTTCATACCAGCTTCTTTAGCTAATCTCAATCTACCTGCGTGTACTGCTGGAATCGTTCCATGTCCAGGAAGTCCTAATCCTAAAACTTCAGTCATACAGTTCATAGAATTTGCAGTGAACATACCTGCACAAGAACCACAACCAGGACATGCATTGTTTTCTATTTGTTCTAATTCTTCCATGGTCATCTTTCCTGCACCCACAGCTCCAACTGCTTCAAAGGCTGTAGTTAAATCAATTTTCTTTCCATTTAAGTTTCCAGCTAACATTGGACCGCCACTTATAAATATTGAAGGAATATTTAGACGGAGAGCAGCCATTAACATACCTGGAACAATTTTATCGCAATTTGGGATAAATACAAGAGCATCAAATTGATGACCTCTAGCCATTATTTCCACTGAATCCGCTATATGCTCTCTACTTGCAAGAGAAAATCTCATACCTTCATGACCCATAGCTAGTCCATCACAAACTCCTATAGTTGGAAACTCCAGTGGTGTACCTCCAGCTAATCTAATTCCTGTCTTTACAGCTGATGCAATTGTATCTAGATGCATATGCCCTGGAATAACTTCGTTTTGGGAATTAACTATCCCTATTAAGGGTCTTTTTATTTCTTCATCAGTCAGCCCTAAAGCTTTCATCAAAGCTCTATGAGGTGATCTACCTAAACCTTTTTTCATGTTATCACTTCTCATACTAATTTACCTCCTCTTATAATTAATCTTACTGAGCATTATAGATATGTTTTATCATCTTCAAGAAGCTCTGGTCACGTCTTTCCATAATTTCTTTTTCACGTCCATTAGAGTAATCATAAAATCCTTTCCCTGTTTTTGAACCAAAATGATTATTATCAATTAACTCTTTTAAAATTGGAGATGGTTTTGTAGCACTACTAAGTTCATTAAATAAATAGCTAGAGATATAGTAGAAAGTATCTAATCCGCCTAAATCAGCTGTTTCAAAAGGACCTAAGAAAGCATATCTAAAACCAAGACCGTATTTTAGAACTGCATCAACATCTTCTACTGTTGCTATTCCTTTCTCAACAATATTTAATGCCTCTCTGAATACAGCAAACTGTATTCTATTAAGAACAAAACCATCAGTATCTTTATTTACTAATACTGGTTTTTTATTTATCTTAATAGACACTTCTTTTATTAACTGAGCTGTTTCATCACTAGTTCCATCACCTTTTATAATCTCTACCAAAGGAACAATATGAGGAGGATTAACCCAATGGAAACCAGCAAATAAATTTTTCTGAGGAATGTCCCTTGAAATCTCAGTTATACTCAACCCAGATGTATTTGATGTCAGGATAGTCCCTTCTTTAACCATTGATGATAATTCTCTCCAGAATTCTTGCTTGATTTCTATCTTTTCGATTATTGATTCTGTGATGAAATCACAATCAGCTAAAACTTTCTTATCTGTAGTAAAGTTTATTCTATTAAAAGATTCTTCAGCTTCTTTTTCGGTAATGATATCCTCTTTGATTAAGCTATTATTGTTAATTTCTATTATAGTCTTTCCACGTTTTAGGTATTCTTCTGCTAAATCATATAGAACAACC
This sequence comes from Clostridium sediminicola, assembly GCF_050402865.1. NCBI lineage: Bacteria > Bacillati > Bacillota > Clostridia > Eubacteriales > Clostridiaceae > Clostridium > Clostridium sediminicola. The sequence goes on along the minus strand of NZ_BAABMF010000012.1, from coordinate 119,685 downwards.
TCATACCCACTTCGTGCAAAACACTCTGCAATACTAGCACCCATTGTCCCCGCACCAGCAACACCTATTTTCTTTATCCAATCTATATTCATAACTTTTAATCACCCCTCTACAACAATAGTTGATTTTAATTTTGTTTTTATCTTCTAATTCATTTATTTTAAAATGTTAGTACAATTTTATATACTTCATTTGGGTTTTCTTCATATAATTTCATAGCCTCTTCAATATCCTCAAAAGAGAAAGTATGTGAGATGATTTTTGATGGATTAACCTGTTTTTTATCCATCCACTCTAAAACTTGAGGAAATTTTTTATTATTAACCCTAGATCCTAATACATCTAACTCTCTTTTCATAATATCTGATGGTTTTACTTTAGCATACTCATTAGGGAAGCCAAGAACTACCACTCTACCTGCTTGGGAAACAAGCTCTGAAATTGAAAGTTCAAAAACTCCTAGATTTCCTGTAGCTTCAAAAACTAAATTTGCCCCTTCTCCATTTGTAAATTCCATAATAGATTTTGTAACATCCATATGCTTTGGGTTAATTATCATATCTACTCCACACTCAAGTGCTTTTTTCAATCTATCCTCAACAACATCCATTATCACAACTCTAGCGCCTACACTTTTAGCTACTTCAACTAACATAAGCCCTAAAGGCCCAGCTCCACATATTAAAACATCATCAGTAGATGTAAGTCTTCCTCTATCAGTTGCTTCAGCTGCTATACTATACGGTTCTATTGTAGCTGCCATTTCATAAGATATACTTTCCGGAAGTTTATAAGTGTTTTCAACACTTATATTCATATATTCACAAAATCCTCCATCTACATGGACACCTAATACTTTTAAGTTTTTACATACATTAGGTCTATTCATTCTACATGCATAACATTTTCCACATGAAATTACGTTATCAACTGCTACTCTATCACCAACTTTAAACCCTTCAACATTTTCTCCAACTTGACATATTTCTCCTGATACTTCATGTCCCAAAATTCTCGGAAACGTTGCAAATGCATTCTTCCCATGATAAATATGGATATCCGATCCACATAATCCTGCCGCTTTTATTTTAACCATTACTTCACCTGATTTTGGACTAGTTGGCATAGGTTTTTCACTTATCTTTAATTCTCCCGGTTTTATAACTTCTACTACTTTCATTGATTTTTCCTCCTCAATATTTTTCTAAACCCTTTATATTCATTTAATTTATTCTTTTAAAAACTCAAGCCAATACTACATTAATAAATTAGGTAAAAACGTAGAAATAAATGGTATATAAGTTATAATAAATAAACAGATTACTAAAACGATATAAAAAGGCCAAGCTTCCTTAATAAAGTCTTTAATACTTACTCCAGTAATTGAACAAGTGGTAAACATTACCGTTCCCATTGGTGGTGAAAGAGAACCTACTGCCATATTAAATATGAAAGTCATACCAAAGTGAACTGGATCTATTCCTAAAGCTGTTACCATAGGCATCAAAATCGGTATAAGAACGATCATTGCCGCATTACCTTCAAAGAACATACCTATAATCAATAGGAAAATATTTATTGCTAATAAAAACATAGCTGGAGTACTTACTACAGACAATACATATTCACTAGCAAGTTGAGGAATACGCTCCCATGTTAAAAACCATGATACACTTCCTGCAGCACCCATTATAAGCATTATAGATGCAGTAGTAGTCACAGTTTCCTGTAAAGCTAATTTGATATCATTTACTTTCATTTCACGATAAACAAGAACACCTAAAATTAATGCGTAAACAACAGCAATTGAACCTGCTTCAGTTGGTGTGAAAATCCCAAGACGTATTCCACCAATGATAACTACAACAAGTAGCATAGCAAGAATTGCATCCTTTGATGCTATTAATATTTCCTTCGGTCTAGCTGCTTTCTCTCTTATTGGTAAATACCCTCTTTTCTTAGAAACAATATGTACCGCTACCATCATTAATGCACAAGTCATAAGTCCTGGAATTACTCCTGCTAAAAACAGCTTTCCAATTGACACATTGGCAATATATCCGAAAAGAATCAAAGAAACTCCTGGTGGAATAATTGGTGTAATAAGTGCTGAAGCACCAGTTACTGCAGTGGCAAAAGCATTAGAGTATCCTCTCTTAACCATTTCTGGTACTATCATTTTTGACTGCATTGCTGCATCTGCAATACTTGATCCTGATAATCCACCCATAGCTGTACTAAGCACAATATTTACCTGCGCTAACCCTCCTGGTAAATGACCAGTCAATACTTCTGCAAATCTAAGCATACGTTTAGTGATTCCAGTATAATTCATGCATACCCCTGCCATAACAAAGAATGGAATTGCTAATAAAGGAATGGATTCTATTCCACCTATCAAACGCTGAACAACAATCATACGTTCAAGGTTTTCAGCAAGGCTGAAATATACTAAAGAACTACCAAGTATAGAAATAAATACTGGTACATTTAACATAAATAAAATAAACATCACAATTATCGCTATAGTAACTTGCATAATTACACCTCTTTCCCTTTATTAGAATTATTCTTACCTTGTCTGATTTCATCTTTTACTCTCAAAGCTAAACTAATAATCATTAGAACACACCCTACAGGTACTGCGCTGTAAATATAAGTATATGGCACTCTTAAAACTGGCGTTATCTTTAAACTAGCCTGAAGTGTCAATTGATAGCCCAATATCCCTATAATACTTAGAACAACAAAGTTTATTATTGTCACCAAAAAACCAACGTATTTCTGAAATTTTTCTGGCAACATTTCTACAAAGAAATCAATACTTATATGAAGCTTTTTTTTCATTGCAGAACTAGCTCCTAATAAAGTAAACCAAACAAATAATGCCAATGATGCCTCTTCAGTCCATTTTAATGGATTATTTAATACATATCTCATAAAAACACCTGTAACAGTCATCAATATAAGAACTGAAACTAATATGCTTGCTAAAATATCATCTATATTAAGCAAAACTTTCTTTATAGTCAGCTTTCTTGTCCCTGAACTAGAAGTATTTAATTTCTTAGATGCATTCAAGGAATTATCAGCCTTTTGCATAATAATCACTCCTTTTAATTATAAGTCAGATCAATAATCTTTATTTACAAAGTAGTGTGGTGTTTAAACCACACTACTTAAGATGTTATCTTATTTTGTCATTTCTTCTCTTACTCTTTCATATAGACCTTCTGACCATTCTGGAATAGTATTATAAAAATCACTTACTGTTTCACGGAAAAGACTTTTATCTACATCTATTATTTCCACTCCAGCAGCTTTCATATCTTCTGTTGCTTTCTTTTCAGCTTCTTCATTATTCTTATTTAAGAATAAACCTGCATCATTACCTGCAGTTTTAACTAACTCAACTGCGTCAGCTGGTAAACTCTTGATAAATTTGTCACTAGCAATCCATATAGATTGAATTTTGATATGACCAGTTAAAGAAAGATGTTTTGCTTGCTCGTGCATTTTAGTACCATATAATACTGGTAATGGATTATATGCACCTTCTACAACACCTTGAGCTAATGCAGTATAAAGATCTGATAAAGGCATTGGAGTTGGAGTAGCTCCCATAGCTTCTGTAATAGAAATGAATAGTGAACTGTTTGGACAACGAACTTTCATACCCTTTAAGTCTTCTGGCGCCTTAACTGGCTCTTTAGTGATTAAGTGCATCTCTCCATAATGCCAATTAGCTGTTAAAACAGTAATTCCTTTTTCTTCTAACTTGGCTACATTTTCTGCAAACCACTCACTGTTAACTGCTTTGTCCATCTCATCATAGTTATCTGCTAAGAATGGTCCTGTTAATATACCTATATCTGGAACATAATCCATTAAAGCAGCACCATCTGAAATAGTGATTACATTTCCACCCATTGTCATTTGTTCAGTTAAATCTTTTTTACTACCAAGCTGTGAACTTGGGTATAATTGTAATTCTATTTCCCCATTACTACGCTCTTTAACAAGTCTTGCCCATTCATTTACTGCTACATCAATAGGTTCTCCAGGGTTATTTTCATACCCTACTTTGATTACAATTTTCTCCTTCTTTTCAGCTGTACCATCCCCTTGTTCATTTGAAGCTTTCTTTCCACATCCTACTAATGTTGCCATTGATAAAACTACACATAATACTGAAGCAATAACTCTTTTAAACATTTACATTCCTCCTAAAAAATATATATATGTTAATAAAAAATAAGTATAATTAAACAATTTAAATAGTTTACATTTCACTGATTAATTTATATATTCCAACTCAAGTATTGATTTATACGTGTCCAAAAATACTTGGAAAGTGTAAAATTTGAAACACGTATAAATCTACTTTTTCTTGGAACCACTACAATACTTACTAAAGAGAGTTGTACTTGCTATAAATAAAAATTTTATTTACTTACGAATTCTATTGTTTCATCATATTGTTTACAGAAAGATTCTAATGTTACTTGAACAGGGAAGAATGTAGCAAACTCTTCTTTAGTAAGACCATCTACTTCATAGCCTTGTCTAAATATTTTGCTGTTCATTAATGTATCAATAATATCTTGTGAAATTTCATCATCTATAGTAGATATTATCTCTCTTTCTATGCTATCATATTCTTGCGCCTTTGGAGGGAAGCATGTAATAAATATAGGTGACTTTTTATTCGCTATAGCAGCATCTATATTCCATGGTCCTCTAAGTGATGCTATCAACAGAACTGATTTTTTATAGTCACGATCACCGTATAAAGTGTTGTATGAACGCTTAACTATTAATTCACTAGCTTTCTTAGCTACTTCTTTTGCATTTTCAATGCCTTTTTCTTCTAGTTCTTCTGCAATTCTATCATCTAATCTTCCAGACATCATTGTTAAGAATGAAGCTTTAGTATTTCCTTCTTCTATAACCTCTGCTAATGCAATATGTTGAGCTACCGAACAACTTCCAGTAATGTTTACACCTATGCCCATCTTAGTCATTTTCCCTACAGTATCAAGAGATGCTTCTGTTGCTGGAACCTTGAACACAAGATTAGGTACCCCGTTTAATCTCTTACCAAGTTCATCGTAAATAAATTTAACTTCATCAAACATTTTTTCTGCATTATTCGAATTCTTTGGACTTACTTGAAGACTTACATATCCCATTTCTCTATCTGTTGATTCATATATAGGCCATAATTCTATACAACTTTCATAAACTACTTCCATTGTTAATAAAGTTACTAACATTTCAGGTGTAGCATCAGGGTTTTCTTTTTTTATTCTGTCTCTTATTTTTGTCATTTTCTCTGATTCATCTTTTGTTAATTGATTTATCATAACTGGGTTAGTTGTAACAAGGCATGTCCCTCTTCTAATAGCATCAGTTAACCCGTAGGCAGCATCATTTCCTAAACGATTATTAATTATTCCTTTGTCTGTCATTTTTGAAATTTTCAATTGGTTACTTCTTTCAACACTAGCAATCTCATTTTTTACATATTGGACTTTATCTTCATATCCCCATAGAGCTAATAAATCTAAATTCTTACTTACTTCTTCCTTTATAATAGTAGTTTCTACAATCTCATTATCTTCAAGTTTTTGCAAATGCCATCTCAAGATATATGATTGCATATCTATTGAGATTTCTGATATGATGTCTGCTATTTCACTTTTTCGTTCTTCTGTTGCATCAGCAAACTCCTTTGAAAAGCTATCTCTCATGTTCCCGCATTCAGCTACAAAATTTCCTACTGCTGTTTTAAAAAGTAATGATTGTCTTAATTCTAAAAATTCTTTTTTCATGATTGTACCCCCTCAGGATAATATAAGTTATTTTTCATTATAAAACCACTTCATATTTTCAACTGTATTTTGGAATAAAGATACTTCTTCTCCATCCCAACAGATGATTTCTGCACCTATTACTAATTTGTTTTCCTTATAGATTTCGTTAATTTGATTGTATATTTTCTCAATATCTTCTAAACTATATTCACCGTTTAGAATCCCAAACTCAGGATGTTTGTCCCCATATAATTTGGACATTTTATCCTTTAATACACAATTAGCTAAATGTATATGACTACAAAATTCTTTTGCTTTTATAATGGACTCTATAGGTGATTCATTAAGTTGTTTTAGATGACTTGTATCCATTGTTATGTATAAATTTTTATATTTCTTTCTTATGTTTTTAACAACATCAATAGAATAATCTGTATTTCCAATCAATTCACAGTAATCAACATCAATATCTCCAGTTTCTAAAGTAATATCTAATAAATAATCTTTTGCTATTTCATTGGTATACTGAAGTACTTCTTCTATTGATTTATTGAAGGAATTTAAAGCTAAAGATAAATTTTCTTTTGAATCTGGTCTAGGACCGCTATTTATTAATAATGAAGTTGAATTATAATAGTAAGCATCATCAATACAATTTTTAATTACTTCAACAGATTTTCTTCTTAATGATTCATCTAAGGAAGAAAGATTAAGTTTTTGAGTTTTTGTTGCTATAGCTCCCAAATATATGGATTGCAAATTATTTTTTTCTATCTCTTCCTTAACTATTTGTTTATTATCACCTCCATAATAAAACTCAATAAGGTCTATATCGTACCCCTTAATTATTTTTAATGCCCCAATAAATCCATCAGCTGAATTCTTTGAACTAGGGAAAAATGCCGGTAAAACAATTGACTTTAATCTACTCATTTATCTTCAACTCCTAACTTTTTTATCCAATTTCTATTCTAAATATTTATCCAAAAACTTATCATTGTCATTTATATGTTTGCAAATTGCTCTTTTGCATTCTTCTGCTTCACCAGCTTTAAGATAATTTAAGATTTCTCTATGGGCATCAAAAATATCCTGTCGCGCACTTTCATGAACAATCAACTTTGTGATTAATTTTCTAAGTAATTTATATATCATTTTATATGTTTCTATAAGTATTGGATTTCTTGTTAAATTAATTATCATTTCATGAAATTCAGCGTCTATTAGAACAAGTTTATCTTTATCGGTTTCGTTTTGTAGCATATTTATATTGTTTTCCATTTTCTTGAATATTTCTTCATCAATATTCTTTATTGCTTCATCAACACATCCAACTTCTAATATACTTCTAAATTGAAGTATGCTCATAAATGTTTCCCTATTGGAAATATCACCAATACCCAAGAAATCAAATACATTCTCAGCAAATTTATCTGTTACAAAAGTCCCTTCTCCTGGTTTTGATTCTAGTATTCCATAAGCAGATAGTATACTTAACCCCTCTCTCAAAGGTGCACGACTTATTCCTAACTGTTCTGCTAATAGCCTCTCTGGTGGAAGTTTATCTCCAATCTTAAGTTCTCCTTCGGATAAAGCTTCTCGAAACTTATCAACTACCTTCAGCGACATTGCTGATGATTTTTCTATCTCTCCTAAAAAATTATTCAAATCAACACACCTCACTATAAAAAAGTTTTTCTGTTATATTTTAAAAAATCATCGGTATACAGGTATAGCGGTTAGACCACAATAGGTGAAGTTACCTATTTATTATTTTTTTATAAATATAAAGCTGTTTTTATCTAATCAGATTCAAAATATTTATCTAAATAAACGTCAATGTTGTTTAGATGTTCCCAAATTGCTCTTTTACATTCTTCTGCCTCGCCAGCTTTAAGATAATTTAATATTTCTCTGTGATCACTAATTGTATTCTCCCTTACATTCACATGAACTATTAATTTTGTAATTAATGATTTAAGTAATTTAAAAATCATTTTGTAAATTTCTATTATTATTTTATTTTTAGTCAATTTAATTATCATTTGATGGAACTCAGCATCAATTAGAACAACTTTATCTTTATCCTTTTCTTCTTCCAGCATATCAATCATATGTTCCATTTTCTCACATGCTTCACTGTTAAAATTCTTTAATGCTATATCAACACTTCCAACTTCCATAATTACTCTAAAATGGAGTAAGAACTTAAAGTTTTCTTTACTATAGATATCACCAATACCCAAGAAATCAAATACATGTTCAGCAAATTTATCTGTCACAAAAGTTCCTTCTCCAGGTTTTGATTCTAGTATTCCATAAGCAGATAATATACTTAATCCTTCTCTCAAAGGTGCACGACTTATTCCTAACTGTTCTGCTAATAACCTTTCTGAGGGTAGTTTATCACCAATCTTAAGCTCCCCTTGAGATAAAGCTTCTCGAAACTTTTCTACTACCTTCAGAGACATAGCTGAAGTTTTTTCTATCTCCCCTAAAAAATTATTCAATACAACTCACCTCACTATAAGGAACTACCGTTTTTCATTATTATTATTTAAATCTGTAGTTCAGTAATTAAATTAGTGGTATTCAGGTATAGCGGTTAGACCGCTATATTTAAAATTTACTAATTACTTTTAATTTATTTGTAAAAGTAATTTATCTAACAGTAAAGCTATTTCGGTCTATCGGTATAGCGGTCTTACCAAACTTGCTATACCAATATAGTACTATCTATTAATATTTTTGTCAACTAAAATATCAGACATTTCAGAATTTTTTTTTATAAGGAAGAAATTTATAAATTCAAAACAATAAAAATTACGCTCCATAATCCGTAGACCAAGGAGCGTTTTTTTAACGAACCAATTTCTAATCACTATATTTATCTATTAATTCGCGATTATTATAAATATGCTTACGAAGTGAATTTTTACATTTCTCTACTTCTCCATCTTTAAGATAATTCAATATCTCTCTATGGGCATTAATAATATCAGTACGTACGTCACCTTGCCCCATCAATTTCGAAAATAATTTTATAAGTAGTTTAGAAATCATTTTATAAGTTTCTATAAGTATTTGATTTTTAGTTAATCTAATCATCATTTCATGAAATTCAGCATCAATTAGAACAATTTTATCTTTGTCAGTTTCCTTTTGTAACTTATTGATGACAAATTCCATTTTCTTATATTCTTCACTATCAATATTCTTGATAGCCATATCAACACTTCCAACTTCCAAAATAATTCTAAACTGAAGTAAATTCATAAAGTTTTCTTTATTAGAAATATCACTAATACCTAAGAAATCAAATACATTTTCTGCAAATTTATCTGTGACAAAGGTACCTTCTCCTGGTTTGGTCTCTAATATTCCATAGGCAGATAATATGCCTAACCCTTCTCTTAATGGTGCACGGCTTATTCCTAATTGTGCTGCTAATGCTCGCTCAGGTGGAAGTTTATCCCCAACCTTAAGTTGCCCTTCTTTTAATGCTTCTCGAAACTTCTCTACAACCTTTAAAGACATAGAAGATGATTTTTCTATCTCTCCTAAAAATTTACTCAAAGTAACACCCCTCACTATAAAAAACTTAACTATATTATTTGATCTTATTTTTCAAAATTCATCCTTTAATTTAATAAACACTTAATCAAATCAATGTTAGGTTGGTATTCTGGTATTGTAGTAAGACCATATAATAAAAGCTTAATATTTATTAATATTTTTGTCAATATAGAGGTTGATTGAGTATAATTTTTCATTACATTTTTTAATATTTTACTTCTTCACCGCCAAACAATAATTCACATTATCAAAGGCCGTTATAGTATGCTCTGGATTTAATCTATTATATTCTTTGAAATATTGCTCTGTTATTTCCTTCGGTGTCAAATGTTCATAAATCAAGAAATTGCTATCAGCCAATAACTTTTCCAATTCTAAATATGAATAGCTTGCAAGCATTTTTTCATTTGCTGCACCAGCCATTGCAGCTTGCTTTTTAGCACGCTCTCCTGCCTTATGAGTATAGCTATCCTCATCTGGATAGTCAAAAACAATCCCACTACCTTTTGGTACAATGCTTGAAATAGTTTTGATTGTTTCCGCAAAGGTCTCCTTAGACAAATAGTAACTTATTCCTAGTAAGCTACAAAAACTAATTTTGCTTTGGTTAAATTCAGTAACAGCAATTAAATCATTTTCCCAGTTATTTTCTGTAAAATCTACAGATACACAGTGCAGATTAGTAGGCTTTTCTGTTACTACTGAACAAATACGTTTTTGCTTGTCAATAGCAGTAGCAGAATGATCAAGTTCAAAGATTTGAATTTCAGAAGCCCACTCAGGCTGACGATATGCAAATGTATCATACCCGGCAGCAAAAATCATATATTGTTTTGCTCCAATTCTCACAGCATTTTCAAGTGCTTTTTCTGCAAATGCTGCTCTACCAAGTGGGGATGGAGATAGTTGATTATCTACAATCCAACGTAAAGCCTCTTCCTCTGTACCCTTGAATAATGGATTGAAAAATTTAATCCCTTTTGACATATTACTTGCAATTTGATTATATTCACTTTTAGTTAAAATGTCTTTTGCCAAGTAATCATCAAATACTTTCTCTTTATTTTCCACTGAATGATATGCCCTTGAAAATGCACTTACTAATGCAGTCATACTTTTTTTATCCATAAAATTATCACCTCTAGTAATTAATACCATCTCATTGACATCTATACAAGACTTGAAAATTTCCTTATTTTGTGGTATAATAGAGGTATAAATGATGAATAATTTACAAATCCGTTACATTTACAGTAACGGATTTTTTATTGTATAGGAAAGCGTCTTTACCGCTTTTTTCATAATTGGCAAATTACTTTTCCATTTTTATCGTATAAATGTCCGTTACTTGAAATATCTGATGTTTCATTAATCTTATATATATCTAACACATAATCTCCAAGTTCTTCACTAGTATATGTATTTCCGTTGTTAACAAATTCATATGAATTAGCTTTCAATTCCTTATTATTCCCGTACACAACAATTAAAGCCCATGTAGATGATTGTCCAAAATTGAAGGTATTGAATTCAGAAGAACTAGAAGAACCACCGAAGTATTTGTATCTATTAGAGAAAATCTTATCTTCCTCTAAAATAATGAGTTTATCCTTTGTTCCGTTATTGTAATAAACTGCTAAGAATCCATCTTGTACTTTTGTTTCCTTGATATCAACTTTCTCAATATTTTCTTCACGAGAAATATAATCCGCCAATTCTCCTTCGTCTGAAAAACTCTCTAATGATATATAGCGCCAACAAAAAAAAGATATGGCTAAAAAACATGTAACTGCTATAATAATTGTAAATTTTTTTTTCATTATGTTTCTCCCCTCTGCTGTATAAATAAACCTTACTTCATATTTTAAAAGAATTAAATAACCCAATAATTCCGCTTGATGCAGTTGCTATAATTAATCCAATTAATGTACCGATAACGGCACCTTTTATATGATGAACAGGGTTTTTATACTCTTTTAACATGTCCTCAGTACCTGGAATAATTACTTTTTTGTTATGACAGAAAAGCCATATATCTAATATAAATAAATCATAAAGGTTAACTATAAAAAACAATATAAATATATTTATAAAAGCTTCTCTAGAAGTTCTCCAACCTGAAAACCATGCCACTGCTGCCATAAGAATAATACACACAAGTGCAAACAATAGTTTAGCAGTAATATGTTTCGTCTCATATTTTTTTATTTCTGACTGATACTGTGGCAAACTTTTCACCCTTTGCCTAATGGCTGTAGGATAGGACATTATGCAATTTAATGGATTTTTATAAAGTGGTGGAAGCACCATTAGAGTAAATAGTCCACATAGAACAATACTTTCAATAAATAATACCATTATCTATAACCCCCTAATAAAATAAACTTAAAACCCTTTAATTTATTTATCTTTCTCTTTTTCTACCATTTCACTGAAAAAGAATATTCCTTCTGTAAGGTTTGTAAAAGTTTTTCCGTTATCGCCTTTGAGTTTATATGCTTTCCCATTGACAAATACAGTCTTTTCATTTGAACTGATAACGTATGATTTTCCATCTTTCAAATGAAATGAAAATTTAATTAATGGCTCCTTTTGTTCTGGCTTTCCAAAGCTATAATATAGAAAGTTAGTCAGACTTATTGCCTTCTCTATGTCCTCGACTTTAGTAAATTTTCGTGATTTTATATCTAATTGACTATCAGAGATTTCAACATATGAAACTTCTTCTATTTCTGGAACATTGAACAATGGAATACCATTGATAAAAATATACCCAATAATGCATATAATTCCCGTTACTATCATTGGAATGAGATAATATAAAAATCTGTTACAACTAATCTTTTTCATTCAACCACTCCCGTTAACTTTTATTACTGGAATTATTACTTATCTCAAGCTCTTATAATTTTTAAATTCAAACTATACAACAGTTCACCATCAATAACTTTACCCGTATCTTTAAAGTTAAAACTTTTATAAAGGTTTTTCCCAATCTGATTTTCTGGCTCAAAGGATAAAAATATTTCATCACAGTTTTTAAAGTTTCTCATTTCTCCTATCACTTTTCTTAATGCTACTTTACCATATCCTTTTCCTTGGTATTTATGATCTATCATAATTCTACATATCTCATAAAAATTTTCTTCATAAGAAAATCCATACATTGTGAATCCAATCATAGTATCTTCATGATATATTGCTTTTGTAATCCAACCATCTTCAATTTTTGATTGAGCAATAGACAAAGCATTTGATGCAACAAATTCCTCACAAAGAAAATGTTTACCATCTTTATCGGTAGTTAAAAAAATACATTCTTCCCAGTTTTCTTTATCAATATCTTTTAAATATATATTCATTTTTCTCCTCCGCTTATACCAATCTTTATATTTTCACATTTTACTCTCTGGAACATTGAATAATTTTCTTTACAAAATATTTAATTCAAACTTTTTTCATCTAGAGGATTACCATTACAATATTCATATATTAAACACCATAAAATTTCTTCAATAGCAAATATTTCTTATTATTATACCACAGTATTCAGTTTTCGAAGAGTAAATTATTCACTGCAGTTAATAAAAATATAATTGAATTCAGAAACAAAAATACCGTAAAATCCATTTTAAATGAATAATACGGTATTATACAAATCATTTAATTTTATAGTTATTGCACCTTATCAAAATTTAGTAACTAAAATAATTCTGAAATTATCATAATCAATCCAATTGCAATTGGAGCAACAACATACTTTCCAAAATGAAAAATAATTCCACCTTTATCTCCATAAACTTTTTTTATACGTTCTTTTTTCGAAAACATTTTTTCATTTTTAGTAATGTACCCAAATAAAGATCCACATCCAATAATAAAAAATATAATTCCCATAATTAATTTATATGTAATCATCCAGCATTTCCTCCTTTTTCTTTTGTTTAAGCTAATGTAAGCACATTATATTTTTATCATAGATTCCTTTAACTTTCTATAGGTAAATAACACCAAATATTTATAATTAATCTATCTATTACTCCTAGATTTCCACATATGAGAATTCATTCCCATGCTTTTTTATTACTGCTTCCAAATCTTCAGGCTTTATCCAAACTGTTGCTGTATTGTCGTTAGGGTGAATACCTATATGATGAAAATATCGAACATCGTTATCTAATACAACTTCAACCTTGCATTTTGTATCATTTAATATCCCAAAAGGAGTAACAGCACCTTTGTTCAATCCTAGAATCTCATCTAATGCACTTTCAGATGCAAAGCTAAGAGGTCTACAATTTAACTTTGTCTTTAGTTCTTTTAAATTAACTCGTTTATCTTTTTGTACAGCTATAAGAAAATATCTTTTCTTTTTATCATCTCGGACAAATAAATTCTTAACTACTTGGTTATTAGTATCAATGCTAAGATTGTCCATTTCCTCTATCGTATAAACAGCAGGATGCTCAATAATATCATAAGTTATATTCATATCAGATAAATAATCAAATACGATTTGTCGAACTGATTTCATAATTAACACTCCTATCATAGTATTTTGTTATATCTAAACTCCTTCACTTCGCAGCTATGTTGATATTTATTGTAGATTTGTACATGATAGCTACAGAGTTTTACCCATATAATATTCATCCACATATTTTCCATTTACAATAAGTGATTTTTCTTTTGTTCCTTCGATTTTAAATCCCATTTTGCTATATAGTCGTATTGCACCTTCATTATGAGTCATCACTGTTAGTTCTAATCTTGTAATATTACATTCTAACGCCCACTTCTCCATTTCTTCAAAAAACTTCACTCCAATATTTCTTCCTCTATAATCCTTTAATAAACCTATAACTATATAAGCGCTATGTTTTATCCTATTAGCAAATCCTCTTTCGGCAGATAAAAAGCCGATTATATTTCCTTTATCTTCAGCTACCAATGTAAGTGCCTTTGAATTATCTATATTACTAATATTAGATTTCATTTTTTCTATAGTTGTTTTTCTTTCTCCTGGTTCAAACATCATATTATTTGTTTCATTATCTAATTGTATTAACATATTCAAGAATCGTTCTGAATCTTTTATTTCAACTCTTCTTATAATCATATTTTCACCTCCCAATATATTTAGAGCTTAGTAAGTATTTTCATTTATTAATACTGCTTTGTTTAACCTATTTTACTCTTTGAAACATTGGATGATTTTCTTTAAATTGAACTAAATCCCACAAGTTTCCGTATAAATCTTTGAATACTGCAACAATACCATATGATTGTTCTTTTGGTTCTCTAACGAATTCAATTTTTTTTTCTATCATATCATTATAGTCTCTCCAAAAATCATCTGTCCCAAGGAATAAAAAAACTCTTCCTCCTGCTTGATTTCCAATAAAAGATACTTGTTCCTGTTTTGAAGCCCTTGCAAGTAATATTGTAGTTCCAGACGAGCCTGGTGGAGATACTACAACCCATCGCTTATCTTGCTCCTGTTGATATGTATCTTCTATTAATGTAAAATGAAGTCTCTTTGTATAAAATTCAATGGCTTCATCATAATCTTTTACTACTAACGCAATGTGTACAATAGATTGTATCATTTTATTTACCCTACTTTCTTTACAAAATATAATAATCTTACTGACAGCTATTTACTGCTAATACCTTTAATACCTTAAATTTTTCTGCTTCAAAATTCTTATCTTCAGTTTATCAATAATGTATTAATTCGAAAGATATTAATATAAATCTTAATCAAAGATTATATATATTTCCAAAATATTCTCTTGCTTTCTTTGTATATTTCATTATGAATTCTGTTTTAGCTTCGGTGTACCCATCTCTATTATGTTCGTATTTATCTTTAAGTGCTTGTTTCAATTTCCCATATTCTTCAGCAACTTCTCTATGATTTATAAGATAATCTCTAAAGTATAATTCATTCCAATCTCCCAAAAATCTAACATGAAGATGAAAAACTTTTTCATCAAAACCATTTAAAGTATACCCTTTATTAAAAGATATATTTAAATATGGTTTACATTCAAATGACATCAATATCCAACCAGCATTAATTAACTGTAATTTTATCTGTTCTATATCACAAGTACAATCAACTTCCAACAAAATATCTACTGTTGGTTTAGAAATCAATCCTTTAACCGAGCTGCTCCCGATATGATTAATTCGCTTAATACTATTATGACCTAAAACATTAACTATTTCATTTTTCTCAATTAAATACCATTCCTTATAAGAAGGATTATGTTCTTTCAAAATAATCGGGAACAATTCCCAAAGTTCTTCTAATGACATTTCAGATAATGCTTTTCCCATAGTGACCTCCTAAATTTTCTGTTCTTTGGAACACTAATATCTTTATCATAAAAATGGTCTATCCAATCTTCTATCCAACGCATTATTTTTCCTTAACATTTTATGCCACCCTACATTTCCTAATCCTACTTTATTAACTAACTTAAGTATCCTCAACTGAAACTTTGTAAGCTCATAGGGTTTGCCCAGCCTCTTTACAATATCCTTGTCAAAAGCATGAGTTTCTTCATATGCCACACCTAAATCAGCAACTAATTTGAGCACTTTTTTAAACATTTTAGGATACATATAAATACCAGCAGCCTCTCCTTTTGAAACTGTGCCCAAATAGCTATAATTTAGCTGCCTTGACAAATCTTTAAAATAACGTTCAACAAACTTTTCCTGTGCAGTTTCTATAAATCCTGCTTGAACAATAAAACCTATATATTTACCATCATTATCTGCAGGCTCTAACCCTTCTATAAACTTCATAACAATTCCCGGCATAGCATGAATATAAAGCGGTAACATAATAATTATTGCATCAAAGTTCTTAATATACTGTGCAAGTTCTTTAGGATCAGCCTCGGCGATACATTTTATTTCACATGGTCTTTTCATGTTTTTTACAAACTCTTCCGTAAAAATTCTTGTATTACTATTTATTGAATTTCCTTTTGGTGAACCGTTTAGAATTATTGTGTTCATATGTTGTCACCGTCCTTTTAAATAAATTCCTTAATAGGTTTTATGATAATGTTCTTTGAATAGAACTGATAAAATACTCGGCGTATATAATCCACAAAAATCTGACGACTAGCATCAGTTTCAAATTCACCTTCATAGTAAAATTCAATATCAGGATAATTTTCGTATCTTGGAACGTGCATAGATTCACCTGTCTTATAGGTTACATATGGTAGATAAAGTGGTATCATTCTATCAAAAAGCGTTTTCAAATTACCACTTACAAATCCCTTTATAACTTTTGAAAAATAGATAGCCTTATCTGCCGTTATATACTCATGATAAAATACATCTAAATCCTTATAAGTGCATACACCCGGTGTTTTCCACCAACAAGACCAACAGCCAATGCAATTCTTTACTGCCATTTGCGTTAAATCAAATGTAATAGAATTTGGAATTGTTATACTTTCGCATTCTTTTATTACTACAGTTTTCATTCCCGTCCTCCTAAAGCAATATTCATAATCTTTACTACACAATATTTTACATTTTCAGCTTAACTTATTTGAATATTGTAACAGATTTCTCATTACTATACATAAAACTAAATTCTTAAATATCCTGAATGGCCTGTACAAACAAGGTCTACTTTTACCCTTTTGAAAAGTTTCTCAATTGATTCTTTCTGAAGTTTAGTATTCATATTCTGTAACCAAAAGAACGGTTTCACTTCACCATTACGAATTGTCAACGAATCCCCAGCAAATAGAATACTGTTATTAACTATATAACACATTGAACCAGGGGTATGCCCTGGAGTTGAAATTGCTTTTACTCTGATTTTACCTATGTTTATTTCATCCCCATCGTTTAATAATTGGTATTTTCTTTTAATCCTTTTGTTAAATAAAAATAATAATCTTGTTTTCTTGAAGGTAATCATCTTTTCTTCATCAGATGATAGAAAAACTTGTGCATTTTTGAATAAATTTACTCCACCAACATGATCATAATCCGAATGTGTTAGAAAAACATGTGAAAGTGAATCTGAAGTCAGATTGATTTTTCTTAGTGCAGCCTTAATAATCATTGGTACATAGCCTGTATCAAAACATATAGAATTTTCTCCATCAGTATAAATATAAAAATTTGATATTAAAGTTCTTATTGCAAAAATGTTATCTGTTATTTTTTGAGTCTTCACTGGCTTAAACAACATTATAAATCCCCCTAGTATTACTATTTTTATACATTATATCTATCATTTTATATTATTACATCATTTTTGTTAAGTTTTATTAATTCTATTTTTAGATGAAAAATTTATGAATTTTTCGTATAATAAAAAGAATCGAGATATTCCTCAATGAAATATCTCAGTTTCAGTATTCACCAAATTTCTTAATGATACTATTCCTTAATTCATCTAAAGCTTGCCTAAAAAACTCAACTTTTGCCTTTGATTGTAAATGAGTTACCTCATCCATTCAGTAACTTCTTTCCATTGCTTTCGTGGACGTGAATTAGGAAATTGATTTGCATACCCTATAGCTACAGCAGCGACAAGTTCATCTTTGCGATTTAACCAAGAACATATTTCTTTATGAGAATAAAAAATATCACAAATCCAAAGAGAACCAAGTCTTAAATCCTTTGCAGCTAAAATCATTGTTTGAATAGACGCTCCAATTGATTGAGTATCAGTAAGTAGTCTATAATGATTGTAATCTTCTTTCAAATTAATTTATAACTTCATAATTTTCATTAACTAATGCTTCTATAGCATTATCTATATCACTATCTTTAACAAGTATGTAGTCTGTATCATAGGTGGAGACTGCAAATATGCTTATTCCCTTTTGTGCTAATATTGTACTAATTGAAGCAAGAATTCCAATTAGAGAAAAATCTAAAGGTCCTTCTATTTTTAGAATTCTCCAATCTTTTTCGCACTTTATATCATTGGGAACATCCTGTTGATTACACACAATTGATAATTCATCTGATGTTTTTGTTATAGAATAAAATTCACTATTTTTTATCCAGTTAGGAATTGAATCAATTTTGTTTAACCTACAAACCCCATATTTTTCTTTTAATAATTTCATTGTTAATATTTTTTTTGACATCTTTTATTTCATCCTTTCCTTAACAAGTACTGGTATAATTCTTAAAATAATTAAAAATAAAAAGCCTGAGAAATATTGTTTTAATATCTCCCAGGCTTTTATCCTTCCGTGTACACAGTGAACTGTGCGTTCTCTCTTGGACCTATCCAGTTATATACTGTGGAACCCTAGAAAACTATGTTAAACTTTTTAACTTTCAATAATATTAAATCAATTTTAGCATAGGACAATATTTAAATCAATAAATTTGATGTATCTTTTAATATCTCTCCAGTTAATTTTTATACATTACAACTATAATTTTATAGTTATTTTGCCTTATATAAATATTACGTAATAACTCCTTAAGCTGACAGTAAAAATCTCTTCAAAGAATCAACAGTTGAAAAATAATAATCCGAATTTAATTTCATATAGTCCTTTATCTCTGGAATAACATGTGACCATCCTGCACCAGCGAATGCAATGTTACAACTTTTTGCCATATCTAATCCAGGTTTTAAGTCATCTACTACTAATATCTCTTTACTATCTAAATCGAATCTTTTCATAATTTCTATTATTGGATAGGAGTTAGGCTTCCGCTTATGTTCTTCTAATTCCCATCCGAATATTAAATCTGGATTTAACTCACAATTTAACATGTAATCTCTCGTAATCTGTTCGCTCTCTGAATGAGATACAACACATATTATACCACCTAACTCCTTGTATTCTGTTATCAACTCAGAGAAACCAGGGTAAAAGTCAGGTATTTTTGTGTTTGTATAACTTTTCCATATTTTGTATTGATACTCCTGTTCTTTTTTACTAAACTTCAAAATATCTTTACATAACTCTGAAAACCCTGGGTTAAAACAATATGCAACAAATTCTTCAAAGCATAAAGGTTTCATATTCGGTCTTAATACTTTTAGAGCTTCAATAAATGAAGGATAGTGAATGTTTGGTGTGCTTTTAACTACTGTATCATCATGGTCTAAAATTAAACAGCGATATTTCAATTTTATCTCCCTCTCATTTGTTATTAACTTAATATATCAAGTAGATTTTTATCAGTAATAGTCAAACCCATTTTCGTTCCATTTCATTAAAATCAATTAATCAATAGGTAACCCCATTAATAAAGAGTCATAGAATTTGCCATCAATTAAAAAATCTCTTTTTATTATTCCTTCTTTTGAAAAACCAAGTTTCTTATATAGATTAATACCTCTTGTATTATCAGTTCTAACTCTTAAATTGATTTTTCTGATTATTCCCGTGTTTTCACTCCACCTAATTAAATATTTTATGAGTTCTTCCCCTATACCATTTCCCCAATATTCTTTAAGAATACTTACTCCAAATTCGCCAACATGTGCATTCCTTTCTCTTGGTCCTCCTGAAAAGTTCAAATTCCCAACTATTTTCCCATTGACTTCTGCTATAATAAATAAAGCATTTTCCTTTTTTAACACATTCTCAATAAAGTCTTCTTCTTGTCCAACACTTCTTCCAAACTCATCTACTCCAAATGTTAAAAAATCTGACTCTCCTCCAATAATGTTCAGATAATCTATTAATGTTTTAGCATCAGACTTATTCGCTTTTCTGATTATTACTTTTTTATCCTTAGTTTTTCTTTCATTCATCAAATACAACTCCTTCAAAAATCTTATCATTTTTAGATTTATTAGATTCAATTTTTTTCTTAATTGTTTACCCTTCCGTTAATTCAATATCTATATATTATAACTATATGTTAGTTTACTTTTCAAATTATTTTTTACTACCTCTATCGCTTGATAGCATAACCATCTTCTACACCTATTTATTCTCTAAGTTCTTTTTTATACCTCTTAAAGTAACACCTATCCATACAAGTAAAACTATAATAATTGGTATTCCCCAATAAAGAACCCAAGAAATTCTATTTAATGCCTCACTTGTTGAAATCATATTCATTATCTCATTTGTTAAACTGGGATCATACATGTAATCCATCCTTTCTTAATTTTTACTTCTGGTTAAATCATATGCAAATTATAACATATTTTTCATATATACACATCATTGGATTTATATAATTTTATTTAATATTAAGGATTTTAGAATTAATTTTTTTAAAAAAACTGTTGACCCTAACATTATGTCATAGTGTAATATAATAATAGAGTTTCAATATATTGTTAAGAACTCATGGCCGGCGGAATATTAGCCTGTATTGATAGCTCTAGAATCAAACTTGGAGGTATAGTAATGAGAACAGTAAAACAAGTTTCGGATTTGGCAGGAATAAGTGTACGCATGCTGCATCACTATGATAAAATTGGATTGTTAAAACCAAGCAAATTCACAGAAGCTGGTTACAGACTTTATGATGATGAAGCTCTTGAAACCTTGCAGCAGATTTTATTTTTTAAAGAACTTGATTTACCTTTGAAAGAAATCAAAGAAATCATGGATAACCCTAACTTTGATAAAAGCCAAGCACTTAAAAATCAAAAAAAGCTGCTTATTTTAAAACGCAATAGATTGAATGGTTTAATTGAGCTCATAGACAAAACATTAAAAGAAGAAAATACAATGAGTTTTAAAGAATTTGATATGAGTGAATATTTTAATGTATTGGAAGAATTAAAAAAAGAACATGAGGATAAGATAATTAAAAGTTGGGGTAGTGTAAATAAATATAATGAATTTATTGAAAAATGTAAATCTAATGAATCTGAAATTGCAAAAATTGCTATAAAGCAATATGGAAGTATTGAAAAATATACTAAAGCTATAAAGAAAAATTTTAATAGTGATATAATAACTATATCAGAACAATATGATGAGTTTAAAAAAGATTGCTTGGAAGATAAGCATCCTAAATTAAAAGAACTATATAAAAAGCTTGTATCTGATTTAACTAAAGACCCTTCTTCAAAGGAGATTCAACAAATTGCTGAAGAAATATCAGATACAGCTAAAAAAGATTATAAACTTTTCAAAATGGATAAGGGAGACGATCATTGGTACTATATGTTACAAAATTATTTATTAAATCCTGAGTGGATAAAAGAAGTTGATAAGAAATATGGAAATGGTGCATGTAAATTTATTGGAGAAGCTCTGAAAAATTTCTTAGGCGATAAGCAGCCTAAAATAAATATACTTTATAAAAATCTTACATCTGACTTAAGTAAAGATCCTTCTTCAAAAGATATCCAACAAATTATTGAGGAAATTGCAGATATAACTAAAAAACAACAAGAATCTTTAAACGTGGATATGGGAGATAACTATTTGGAGTTTACAGCTGATCTTTATTTATCAAAGCCTAAGTTTATCAAAGCAATCGATAATAAATACGGCAGTGGTTCATCTAAATTTATTGGAGAAGCCTTAAAATGTTATTCTGAAAATAATAAGTAATGAATTAAAAGCTATCTAAATTTGAAATCTTTTCCCGAAATATAGAGAAGCCAATTTTGGCTTCTCTATATTTCGACACACATTGATTCCTGAGATTTTTGATCAGTACTTTCCCCTAATTCATTAATATAATTAGAAGTTCATCTAATTTGAATACATTATTAGTTTTAAAAACTTCTGCTAAAGTTTCTATATTTTCCTCTAAATGTTCAATATCTTTAGAATACATATGCATTATTTCTACTGCATCTTCATCAGTAAACTCACCATTTTCTATCCATCTTGATACAAATAATTCTTTAATCATTAAGTAACTAACTACTGCTAACTTTACTTTTGCAGATACATCGTAGTCAAAAACAGCCTTCATAAAATATCTAAATACAAAGTAAACTAATAGATTTTCAAACTTGTACATCTTATCTTCATAATATTTATTAAAATCTTTATGTTTAGCTAAATAAATCTCTTCATTATCATCACTTTTCCAAAAATATCTTAATACATTATCTAAGCCCAATGGATCATTAGGGTTTATATGTTTTAATTCCTTAAATACTTTAAAGAATTCATGCATTCTATGGTATTTAACACTTTCTTTACCTTTATACTTATGTAAACTATTAATCTCTTCATTTAAAAAGTTATTATCTACGTATTTTTCTTTAATACCTTTTATACCCTGTATATTATTTTCATCTATTTTTTTTTGAATTCCATTGGCAAATTTAAGAACTAAAGAAACTCTATTCTCTAAATCAATCTCACGGTTTTGGAAAATATTAATAATTACTTTTCTACACTGCATAAGATATATAAAAAGCATAGCATCAATATCATGATATGAAGTGATTTCCTCTGTATTTTCGCTCAACTCAAATTCTGTTTTGCTGCAATCTCTCAATATTAGTCTTGCAGCTTCTGGACATGATAATGATATTCCTATCTCACGTAAACTTCCATATTCTTCTATGTATCTTGGATATTGTTTGCATGTATAGCACAGGCTATCTTCTCCAATTTCACTATATATGTCACACATTTTATTTTGGTTTAAAAATGGACAATTGTTACCTTTTAATCTAAATATATTCTCTCCATCTTTATGTACTATCTCACTTCTTAATCTTTCCCCAAAATCTGACTCTACCTTTTGATAGTGGTTATATGCTTCATCATCAATTACAACTTCCCATCCAGCACAACATGTATCTTCGCATTCTGAAGCTATACATTTAAAGTCTTTAAAATAATCTGGCACTCGTATTTTCATTCTTCTCTCCATTCATAACGACATTTTTGTGTCTCATTTACTGAGTAGGCATCCGATGTTTTTGGTATATCTACAATTTCAATTAATTTTGCTCCAATAGTTTCACAAATTTTTCTTGATGCATAATTATCTGGGTTGCATGTGATAATAACTTTATTCATTGAATGGTCTTTTATTACTTCTTTAATAATCCTACAAGCCTTTGCAGCAAATTTATTTCCACGATACTGTTTTTCTATACCATATCCAATATGTCCTATATAATTTATTACTTTTTCTGAATTTCCTAATCTTAAATTTATATGACCAATAAGAGTGTTAGTATCATGTAGTAATATTTGAAACTTATACTCTGGTGATCTTCCCTTTAGAGCATCTCCTTTACTTTTTTTGAATATAATAATATCAATTTCTCCATCACTTAGAACCTCATAATCTTTCAATTCCATGTTATATCCCCCTGAATATTGAAATACTTTATCAATAATATTAGATTATAGCAACTATCCATGTGAATTTCAATTTATAACATTGACTTCTTGATCTTCTCATAATCCCCTTTAAAGAAAGTACATTCTTTAACACATACCGTACACCCATTATTTCTTGAAAAAGGAATAGCACATTTTTTATAATCTATACATTGTTTGGAATCGTCTTTGAAAACTATTGGGTGTTTAAATATAGCTCCCCCTGGGCATTTTTTTACACACTGATTACAATTTTCACAAAATTCATTAATCCAAAGATGTTCATTATTATCAGTTATAGGTAGGTTTTCAATATCTGTATAAACTGCCGCTATTCTTAATGATGGTCCAAAATTAGGTGTGATCAACATACCATGTTTTCCTATAGTACCTAAACCTGCCTTTTGTGCTAAAAGGGGGTAATTCACTTCACCACCTAATGACGGTCCAGCTTCTGCGTTATATCCTCTGTCATTTAAGAAATCCTTAATCTTATTAACCATTACATTTAACTCATAATAAGTTCTAAAGATTTCTTTTTCTGCACTTTTTGAAGGTGCAGTATTAATAATTTCATGGTCCATTTCCATCACAAAAACCACTGCATTAGGGTAAATAATCTTCTTATCTTCAAAAATAAAGGAAGGATTGACTACAGCAAAGCCAATGATACTTGCACCACATTTCAAAGCAAGAGCCTTCATATCTTCTAAATCTTTTGGTGTAATTTGCTTTGAAGGATTTTTCGGCTGCTTGTATAATTCTTTATATGATTTATTCATTTCTTTTATAGATCCAACCATGTATTTATATAAATTTGGTAGTGATTTAGCCTTTGTTTTGATACTTCCATACTTTAAAACTATTTCAGGCACATTTAACCCTTTGTGAGCATGTTCACTTGGATTAATATATGGCAGACTTTTATCAATATATTTATTTATATTGGGCATTACTTTCTTCATATCCATTGTTTTTTCATCTCCTGTAATTATTTATCACTACTATTTGCTAATCTCTCTGAATTATTATGCAACAAAGTAAGTAAATGATATAGAGAAGCTTTATCTTCCTTTGAAAACCCATTAAAAAGATCTTTTTCTACATTCATTTTCACCATCATAAGTTCATCAATAATTTTTTCACCTTTTTCCGTTACATAACAATGAAAATTCCTTTTGTCATGCTCATCTACTTCTCTACGTACAAAATTTTCTTCTTCTAACTTTTTTAAAGCTTTTGTCACACTGGCTTTTCCAACCTTTTTAATTCTTGCTAATTCCAATTGATTGATACCAGGTATTGTATATATAAGTAAGAAATATTCATATTGCCCTTGCTTGATGCCATATTGTTCAACATTTAACCCTATAAAATAATTCACATTAGCTGTTATGCCTCTGATTAATGAACCAAATTCCATTGCTTTCATATCTTATTCCTTTCGTTACCCCATACAATCTCCAACTTTCATACAACTAAAAAAAACGTTCACCGGTAAACTAATTGATTTAATTATAAATCCAATTAGTTTACTAGTCAACCATTGCTCATTATAGATTCGCTTTGAGTAATAAATCATCCGTAATCTCAACAATTCGATCAATATTATTTAGATAGATAAAGTGATTACCCTCAAGAATTTCATATTTTGCATATTCACCAATTCGCTGAAGATGTTTATGCTGATATTCTTGAGGCGTCATTTTAAGCTGTTTATTTGGCGTTTCGTAAGTCTGCTTGGAAATAATTTTGAAGTATGGAACAGATTCAGGGAAAGGCAAGTCCATGGTTTGTTTTATAAACTCAGATGAATTTGTCATCTGTTCTAAAACGGTATCATTTATTGAAAAACCTGAAAATACAATTGCATCATTTATTTCTGTTAGAGTAAAACCTTTTGAAAACAAGTCGTTTTTATTTACAGATAAAGGCGATAAAATTGAGGTAATACCTATTGCCTGTTGGAATTTTGCAATTTTAAGTATTGATTTAAAAATAGCTGGCATTTCATCATAATAAGCAGTTGATGTGCCATCAAGAGAGATAAGAGCATCTACTTCTTGGGGGTATTTAGAAGCATAGTATTCACTGTAAATACTTGAAATCGAATGTGGCATTAGAACATACGGTACTTTAAAACCCGCTTGGCTGAGTGCGGTTCTTGTTTCTTCAACATAACTTTCACAGGTACGTGGCTTTGAAGTTTCACTGCTAAAACCTACGCCAAAATACTCGACGCAAACAACTGTGTATTTTTCACTGAGTTTACGTATGAGCGGAGCAAAATCAGCAGACGGAAGCGGAACACCCATACCAGGAAGTAATACAATTGTTTTCTCACCATTGCCCATTGAATAGACATGCATTTGTCCGTCGTCAACATCAACAAGCTGACCATAAGGTTTAATTTGTTCTAATTTTCCTTTAAAATATGAAGCGTGTAAAATCGCACCAATTAACATGAAAATTGTAATCACTGCAACTATTATTCCAAATAGCATCATAATCTTTTTCCCTCTTTTCATTTTTGATTTAGTTATTTTACGTACTCCTTATTAATTATTATGAAGGTGAGGATATTATAGAAATATCTCTGGCCTTTCTTCCGTCCGCTGATTCAAAGTTATATTTTACAATAATTTCGCGTAGTTCCGCTAAAAAATCGTCGAACTCTGTATCACTCATCATCAGCACAGTATCGTTTAAAAATATTCTATCTTTACCAGGATCAGGGTTTTCGCCACTGAAATAATTGTGAAACTTTGCGTAATTGCACATCAGAAATCCAAAGGCATTTTGAGCAGCATTTTCAATAGTGTTGTGCTTTGAAATATCTGAAATGTTCAAAGCAATTGTTCTTTCAAGACTTCCTCGAACTTTTTTTTCTGATACAACAGACAGAATATTGTTATCAATCAGAATTTTTATATGCCGGTACATGGTTGTTCGTGGTACATCACTAATTTTTTTACAAAGATCTGTCGCTGTAATGCTTTGCCCTGAAGCAAGTTCCTGGATTATTCTCATCCGGATAGGATTTAACATTATCTCGTTTATATTTTTCATAATATGCCTCCTTTTAATTCCATTTATAATTATAATACCATTTTTGGAATTAATCAAGCAAAAAATTAACCCATCTTATGAGTCTGCATTAAGGATTATATAAATAATCTTTACTTCGTATTTTTTTACGAGGATGAATATATAAATTAAAATTTCTGGATCTTAAATTGTAGCCGATTCTATTAATAATTCCCCTATATTTAAAATATATTTATTTTGGGATAATACAGCCATTTTCTCACTCTCCATATTTATCTAATTTTATCATTGTAATATTTCTATACATAATACATATTTTTAATTATGATTCAAAACTTAATTAGTAATCTTCAATGCTTATATTTTAACCATGATTATATTGAATACGTTGCGAACCTAAAATCACGTTACTTAAACTCAACAAATTGGAATTTATCGATTAGATTAGACTACGTTTATTCCTAAATAATTATTCAAAATTTTGTTGAACAAAATTGATGTAATCTTTTTTTGCAACTTCATCAAAATTATCCTTAAACCATTCATAAGACTCCTTTAATCCCTCAAATAAATCCTTTTGTTCTGATAATAATTCAGCTTGTTTCGATACATCTAAACTATATTCATAATCATAAAAACTAAAATAGTCTCTTTGATTATCATGATTAGTTACATATATTTTTTCTAAAGGTGTTCCTACAACCTTATAACATAATTCAACAAATGTATTTATATCTACCAACTCTGTATTTCCAACATTAAGTATATGTTCTTTGGGATGCTTTTCTAATATTTTTTCAATAACCTTACATAAATCATCTACATGAAAAAATTGCAATTTCATTTTACCATCATTAGGAATATAAAACTTTCTATTTTTTAAAGCACATTCAAATACAAATGGCTCTCTATATACATTTTGCATTTGTCCATATAAGTAAGGAGGTCTTAAAATATATGCATTAGATACTCTTGAAATCAAGTATTCTTCTGCTTCAATCTTATCAGTTCCATATTTACCCCAAATCGTATTCAAACCAATACTTTGATTTTCTGAAAATGGTTGTATATTTGTTTCTGGATAAACAGCAGATGAACTAATAAATATGTAATCTTTAAATTCTCCAACAGCATCTAATATATTTTTAATATCTTTTTGATTATATCCACATACATCTATTATGGCATCAAAAGAATACTGTTGTAGATAATCCTCTAAATTATTTCTATCTGCACAAATTAAATTAACATTCTTTATTTGTTTTTTAGTACCTCTATTTAAAACATAAACCTCATAATTTTTTGATTGAAAGTATTTTGCTATATATTTACTAACAAATACAGTTCCACCTGTAACTAATATACGTCTCATAAAATCCCCTACAAATTCCTATTTATTAAGTTTTTTACATCGTTCATACGTGGCAGTATATTACAACTTTGAAGTAACTCTATAGAAATTATAACATATTTCCACATCACTATATCTCTATATAAATAAAAATTTTTATTTTTCTATACCGTATTATTCAGTTTTCAAAAAACAAATTATTTGTGTTAACATATCTATTAATTAGTACGCATTTTATACAACCACTCCTTTTATTTAGTTATATTATGTTATATCGCCATAAATTACAATATCGACTCAACTCATAAGGAAATTATGATAGTTATTCTACAATCCGATTGAATTGCGAAATAAAAATACCGTAAAATCCATTGCTGAATAATAAGGTATTTAAAGAAATTATTTTGTTTTACAGTTATTTCGCCTTATAAGAACATTGTGACTTAATCTAATAAAGCATTTTGGGGTAACAGTAAATAGTTATGCCATTTTTGTATACTAATATTACCCATATTGAACTAATACATGCCATAGTTGCTTTAAATATTGGAAGGTTTTATTTGTGTCACCAAATTCAGACCATTTACTAGGATTACGCTCTATTAATCTAGAAGCTCTTCCAATTGTATTTGCATCTATATAATTAAATGATGTTTGAAGTTCTTCTAAAATCTTTTTTGCAAATGGTTTTATTATTGGCCCTCTAAATTCATCTGGTATATCATTCACAAATACTTTGCGAGCAGATATCCATTCAACATTAATGTCAAATTCTTTTGAGATTTTCAATATATATTGTAATATTTCTGTTCCTTTAAATGATTCATCTAGAACAAAACACTCAATATCATTCTTAAGATTTATATCACCATGAATTTGTACTTCAATATAATCATCCAAAGCCTTGCCTATACTACCATATTGGGTAGATAAATTATTTTCATTCATCTCTGATAAATACTTTATTGCTTTTATTAAATTATAACCGTTACTATTGAAAAATCTTTTTCTTTGTATTATTTCATCTAGCATAGTTCTCATAATAGAATAAAAAGAATCTTTAGTTCCAGTAGATTTAGGTTTTAGATAACTATCTCCAAATGTAAAAGTACATCTATCTAAGATATTCCTATTGAGTTTAAAATAACAAGAGCCAAACCTCGGAGATGCACCATCTTTGTAATTCATGATATTAAGGGAACCATATTTTACTCTTCTATCATGATTGGTTTCTTTGCAATGATAGTGCCCTCCAAAAAGTTCTCTTTCCCATAAATCACGTTCTCCACCTGTATAAGCTGTTTTACTTCCACTTGTAGTCCCAGTTTTAAACTGACTATAATACATACCTTCTTTCAATATTTCTTCTATAATTAGAGTTCCTCTATTTGAAATTCTATCAGGATGAAAGTTTATAGTTACAAATGAATATTGAAAAATATTATTAATCAATTTCTCTATTTGTATATCTTCTAATAAATTCTGTTTAAGAAGTTTTTGAATTTGTTCCTTATCGAAAGTTTCTTTTTTTTTTGAACTCATATTTATAAATTCAATTGCTTTAATTTCATGTGGTAATAATTTCTCCATTTATTTATCTCCCTACATACTTAAAATTCATATAAATACCTCATTTCGCAATATCTTACCATTATGACTTAAAATAAATATTCTACGAATAACATTTGATTAAATTAAAATTGTACAATAGTAAATATTTTAATTTTAATAGTTAGTTCGCATTCCGTAAACATTACGAACTTAAGATTTTCTCAATTTTCTTTCTTACTTCTATTGGTAAACAGCCTTCCAATGCTCTCTCTAATAAAAAAGTTCTTTTAATTCCGTTTGATAGAAGGTAATTTTCTATCATTTTTATTTTGGCTTCTCTGTTAGGAATTAATTGATAAATTACATACCACTCTTCTAAAGATGTGAAAGGAATATCTACACCATTAATTCTTTTAAACTCTGTAATTGACTTTTTGTCAAAAATATATTCAAATACTCCACTATTATGATTAACTGCAAATCCTGCCATTACATCAACATCAAATCCATTTATTATATACTCATAAAAATATTCTGTTGAATATGTGGAAGTCTTTTCATAAATACTCTTTTCACCAATTCCTTTAAGAATATTATCTGCTTTATGAATATCCTTTATATCTACAAAAATATCTATATCATTAGGTTTCTCTATAAGCCCAAATTGATTTAGCAATATGGACGCACCAACTCCCCATACTATATTTGAATTATTAAGTTTTTTACCGATATAACTTAAAGTATTGAACATTTTTCTGTCCTCTCTTGTTTTTCATATTTAACTGTTGCATCGCAACGTAAGAAAAGGTTGCAATTTTTATTCCATATTTATTTTTTGAGACAAAACTATTACTTTAATTTATTTGTAATAATAAATATGACTAAAATAAAAGTTTATAAATCAAACAATTAATATGGTAGCTTCATATACCATATAAGGGTTTTCTAGTTAATTTGACTTTCTTTGGATTACGAAATAAAAATGCCGTAAAATGAATCATACGCTATTTTAAGAATATTACTCACTATTTGAAATTTAGATTATGCTCATTTGCTTTGCTATTCATATTGGACTAACCATTTGTTGAATATATCCATACCTTTATGAATAATAACTAAATTGACCACCATTATTATAAAGCCGAAAATGGCATACAAGACAACCGTACCTAACGGGAATATTGGTATTATATTCTTAATGATATAAATACAAATAGGCAAACAAATAATGCTTGTAACAATAGCAGGGACATATTTTCTTACAATCAATGTTTGAAAGCAATGTATTACTAAATGTAAAGCAAATGCAATAAACAAACCTATCCATAGGTTATACCAATTCGTAATAAAGGAAACCACTGTAATTATACTAATCAAAATAAATTCTTCCGCTACTCCAAAAGCGAAAGATGATGTTGTAATATTATCAAAATGAGGTAATAACTTTTTTGATACTTTAGGGAATTTTTCACATAAATAGAGTCTATTTTTACTTATCCACAGTTGCATAAAAATTAATTCTTCAAAATCGTGGAAAATAAAAAGTATTGGAAAAAGCCATACCATTATTTTTATATCATTCATTACTTACTTTTCTTTCTCTAAAATCATCAATAATTTCAATATCTAAGTTAAATGAATTTGCAACCTCTCTTTTAGTATCTACAGCCCTTTTATAAGGACTAGAATATACTTTATTCATAAAATCCCCCTTCAAATTATGCATTATTATGCTTTTATTTATCATTTCATTGCTCCCTTTTTATTAATGATTAACTAAGACAACTCAATTTATAATTTACTAGTTATCTACTTCCTACTACTATTCTAAAACAATTTCATTGTTTTGTTAAGGTAATAACTCATATCCATGAAGTTATTAAAAGTAAAGAATATGACTAAAAAAGTTGATAATTTCAATAATTAAGATAGATAACATCATATACTTTATTTAAGTTGTCCTATTAATTCGTACTATCTTTGAATTAAAAAATAAAAACACCGTAAAATTCATTTTAATGGTAATGGAATTATCATTTTTATCAAAGCTGCAGTTGGTATCTCAACTAACTTATCAGTTATATTAATTTCACCATGATATACTGTTTTTGCTGTAATTATAGCTCTGTTTAAACTACTACAATAACACTTATCCCACTCCTTATCAATAACTACTTCGTTTTTTATTACTCCTGCAATATCATATTCAGCCATATATTTATTATACTCTTCTGATGTCATAAAACTTTTCCTTTTTAAATCTACTTTAAAATGCCTTATAAGTCCTACCTTCACATGCTTCACTCCATTCCATACAAATAACAAAAATCAAGATTCACTCTTTAATATCACATATTGTACTTATATTTTTTTAAACCTGCTAATTTAGCACTTTTTATAGCACTTTCATATTCTTGATTTGATATTCTCCTACTTAATTCATCAAAGTTATAGGCTTTATGGGAAGGATAATACTGTGCCATTATATTTACATATGTATCTGTAGATATCTCCTGCGATAAAAATCTCATTATCTTTTCTGTTCCCGCTAAATTTATTGGGAGCACCAAATGTCTAATCATAAGTCCTTTATATGCAATGTTTCTATCATCCACCTTTAAATCCCCAACCTGCCTATGCATCTCTTTTACGCAAGCTTCTGAAGTTGTAAAATACTTTTTTACCCCTAAATATTTATATGCAATATCATCATCTGAAAACTTTATATCAGGCATATAAATATCTATAATTCCCTCTAATTGCTTTATTGTATCTACGAAATCATATCCGCCTGTGTTATAAACTATAGGGATATTTAATCCCTCTTTTGCAGCAATAAAAATTGCTTCTACTATTTGAGGTACTATATGGCTTGGAGAAACAAGATTAATATTATGACATTTTTTCTCTTGTAAGCTAATCATAACTTGGGATAATTTATCTGGATTTATTTCTTGCCCTTCCCCACAATAACTTATTTCATAGTTTTGACAAAATACACATTTCAAATTGCAATGAGAAAAAAATATTGTACCTGATCCATAGCTTCCTACTAGTTCATCTTCTTCACCAAGATGAACTTGTGCACCAGATATAATAACATTTCCCAAGGTCTTGCAGTAGCCTCTTTCTCCCTTTAATCTATTTACTTTACACTTATGAGGACATAAAGTACAATTCTTAAGCATTGAATTTAGAAGATTAACTCTTTCCTCTAGTTCACCACTTTTGAGTAATTTTAAGTATCCAGGTTTATACATAGGTTTCATCCTTTCATGTTTTATCTTTAACCCATATATTTTTCTATTTTTAATATTTTTATTAAAACTTATTTTAAGAACACTCCAGAAGCAATAAACTTGACTAAAAATATTATTAATTTGGTTAATTACTCATAAATTAAATTTAAATTTTGGGAATTATATATATAAACAGTTTTTTGTTAATTTTGTTTCAATGTTCAAAGAAAATAAAAAAATAAATTTTGAAAGGTATTTTTCATGAAAAAAAACAACATTTCAAAACTTTTAACTATTTACTTCTCAATAATTATGTTTCTAACTGCAATCGGATTTATACTGAAAAAGGAACATCATTTTATTTGTAATTTAATACCAATATATCTTAGTTTTTTACTTTTTATTTATTTTGAAAATAAAAAGAAATTTAAAGTAAAAAATAATATTAAGGCATTAGTTATTATAACAGCAATATTACATAACTCATTTGGACAATACCTTAACCTTTACATAACTACAAATTGGTTTGATAAAGCTTTACATGTATTTGGAACTTTTTCACTTTCGCTTTTCTGTTATTCAATCATGGATTCAACTACTAGTTTCTTTTCAAGATCTAAAATATTTATTTTTATTCTTATAACATCTATTGGAATTACTGTTGGGGTTTTTCTTGAAAATTTAGAATTTATTTTAGATATTATATTTAAAACTGAAAACCAACACGGTCAAGTAGATACTAATTTAGATTTAATGTTTAATATATTTGGAGCAACTTTAGCAGGTATTTTGGCTGCATTTAGGAAAACACCTTTTACAAATAAGTAAGTTAATACTATAGATAGGTGCTATCAGATTGCAAAATCTCTCGCTTTTCTTTTTATTTCAATATTTAGTAATATAATTTGAAAAAATGGGAAAAATATCTATCATGTGCTTATACTATATCACATTAGTTAGAAAGAGGTAGAGATATGAAGAATATGTTGCATGTAGGTTTTGATGTTGGATCAACAACAATAAAAATTGTAGTGCTAGATACAAATGAAAAGATACTTTACAGTAAATATAAGAGACATTATTCGGATATTAAAAATAGTATAAAAGAACTCATTGAGGAAGTTTATAATATATTTAATGAAAGATGTATAACATTTAAGGTAACTGGTTCTAGCGGTTTAGCCGTTTCTGAATGGTTAGCTGTACCATTTATACAAGAAGTAATTGCCTGTAGTTTAGCAGTTGAAAAGTTTATTAATAGTGCAGATGTAGCCATAGAACTAGGTGGAGAAGATGCCAAAATTACATACTTTAAAAATGGAGTAGAACAGAGAATGAATGGATCTTGTGCAGGAGGCACTGGAGCATTTATAGATCAGATGGCATCTTTGCTTAAAACAGATGCAAGTGGCTTAAATGAATTAGCAAAGAACCATAAAAATATTTACCCTATAGCAGCAAGATGTGGAGTATTTGCTAAAAGTGATATTCAACCCCTTTTAAACGAAGGCGCTGCTAAAGAAGATATTGCAGCATCAGTATTTCAAAGTATAGTGACTCAAACAATCAGTGGTCTTGCATGTGGAAGGCCAATTAAAGGTAAAGTTGCATTTCTTGGTGGACCACTATATTTTCTTTCAGAATTAAGAACGAGATTTATTGAAACTTTGAATTTAACAGATGAAAATGTTCTATTTCCTTCAAATTCACACTACTTTGTTGCATTAGGCGCAGCTATTTCTTCAGAAAAAAGTGCTCCTTTAACCTTTAAAGAACTGTACGATAGGTTAGATGATCTGGGGAAGAGTAGTAAAAATGAAGTAAAAAGATTAAGACCATTGTTTATTGATGAAGAGGAATTAAACCAATTCAGAAAGAGACATTCAAAAGAAAAAATAAAAAAAGTTCAACTGTCAGGGTATAAAGGTAAGTGTTTTTTAGGTATCGACGCAGGCTCAACCACCACAAAGGTTGTTCTAATGGGAGAGAATCATGAAATACTGTATACATATTATGGTAGTAATGAAGGAGACCCTCTTAAAAGAGTGATAGTCATACTTAGTGATTTGTATAATAATCTTCCACAGGAAGCGGAGATAATTAAGTCTGTAGTAACCGGTTATGGAGAAGGATTAATAAAAACTGCTTTAAAAATTGATATTGGGGAGATTGAAACTATTGCTCATTATAAGGCTGCCGAAAAATTTTTGCCTGGAGTGGAGTTTATATTAGATATCGGTGGTCAGGATATGAAATGCCTGAAGATTAAAAATGGAGTAATAGAGAATATAATGCTCAATGAAGCTTGTTCTTCTGGTTGTGGATCATTTATTGAGACATTTGCTGAATCATTGAATTTAACAATTGAAGAGTTTAGTAGAAAGGCTCTTCTTGCAAAGGAACCAGTTGATCTTGGGTCTAGATGCACTGTGTTTATGAACTCAAGAGTTAAGCAGGCACAGAAAGAAGGAGCCACAGTTGGGGATATATCTGCTGGACTATCATATTCTCTTATAAATAATGCTTTGCAAAAAGTTATAAAAATTAAGAATCCAGAAAAAATGGGTGAAAAAATTATTGTTCAAGGAGGCACTTTCCTTAATGATGCGGTACTAAGGAGTTTTGAACTCATATCTGGAAGAGAAGTAGTAAGACCTGACATTGCTGGTTTGATGGGAGCTTATGGGTGTGCTTTAATCGGAAAAGAGAGGTATGTAGAGGGTGAAAAAAGCTGTCTTTTAAATAAAGAAAAGTTAGATAAATTTCAAAGCCAAGTTCATCATAAAAGGTGCAAAGGATGTGCGAATAACTGCTTGCTTACTATTAATAGGTTTGATAATGGAAGTACCTTTGTAAGTGGTAATAGATGTGAAAGAGGAAGCGGAAAGTTAGACAGAGTGAAGGATATTCCTAATCTGTACGCATATAAATATGAAAGATTGTTTAAATATCTACCATTACCAAAAGAGAAATCCAAGGCAGTTATAGGTATTCCAAGAGTAATGAATATATATCAAAATTATCCACTGTGGTTCACTTTCCTTACAGAGCTTGGTTACAGAGTTGAAGTATCTCCAAGAAGTAATAAGAATATATATGAAAAGGGAATGGAAACTATACCATCTGAATCAGCCTGCTACCCAGTAAAACTTGTTCACGGCCATATAATGAGTCTTATTGAGTGTAAAGTAGATATGATTTTTTATCCTTGTGTTTTTTATGAAAAAAAAGAATTTAATCATAGTGATAATAGTTTGAATTGTGCATTAGTAATATCATACCCAGAAGTAATAAGAAGCAATATGGAAATTTTAAAAGAGAAAAACATTAAGTTCATAAATCCTTTTGTTACTTTAGATAATAAAAATGCACTCTCAAAAGTCCTTTATGATACTTTTAAGGAATATGGTTTTAGAAAAAATGAAATAGACAAAGCTCTTTCCATAGCATGGAACGAAAATGAAAAGTTTAAAGAAGATATAAGAAAAAAAGGAGAAGAAACTCTTCAATATTTAAAAAGAAAGAACAAAAAAGGAATTGTCCTATGTGGGAGACCATATCATATTGATCCTGAAATAAATCATGGCATTCCTGAACTTATTAATAATTTAGGTATGGCTGTTCTCACAGAAGATTCAGTTGCTCATCTAGGAAATATTCAAAGCCCATTAAGAGTAGTTGACCAGTGGACTTATCATTCAAGAGCCTATGCAGCAGCGCGCTTTGTAAGTAAGCTAGATTTTCTTGAGATAGTACAACTCAATTCATTTGGATGTGGTTTAGATGCAATTGCAACAGATATGGTATCAGAAATATTAGAAAGTAACAATAAATTATATACACTAATAAAAATTGATGAAGTGAATAATTTGGGTGCTGCTAGAATAAGGCTTCGATCACTAAAAGCAGCTATTGAAGAGCGAGAAAAAAATCACATTAACCCTGAAGCGATAAAAGAACATTGGAAAAGAGTTTTGTTTACGAATGAGATGAAGAAAAAGCATACTATTCTCTCTCCTCAGTTATCGCCTATTCATTTTGAATTACTTCAAGAAGCAATTAAAAGTTGTGGATATAATTTCAAGGTACTCCCTGAAGTAGATGATAGAGTTATAGAAGAAGGTTTAAAATATGTTAATAATGATACCTGTTACCCATCAATAATAATAGTAGGACAGATTATTACTGCTTTAAAATATGGAGACTATGATCCCAATAATACCTCTGTAATTATTTCTCAAACCGGTGGTGTATGTAGAGCTACAAATTATATTGCAATTATCAGGAAAGCATTGCAGGATGCAGGTATGGGTCATATTCCCGTAATATCACTTAATGCTGTAGGATTAGAAAAAAATCCAGGATTTAAAATTACACTTCCTATGCTAAACAAAATGATTATTTCAATATTATATGGTGATCTTTTTATGAGATTAATTTATAGAACCAGACCTTATGAGATTGTGAAAGGTTCTGCTGAGGAATTACATGCTAAATGGAAGAAAGTTTGTATTGAAGATATTACTAATGGAAAGTTATTTAAATCTAAAGAAATCATAAATGGTATTGTGAAAGACTTTGATAATTTACCTTTAAAACATATCAGAAAGCCTAAAATAGGATTGACAGGTGAAATATTTGTTAAATTCAATCCTTATTCCAATAATCAGATTGTGAAAATTATTGAAAAAGAAGGCGGAGAAGCGGTAATGCCTGATCTTATTGACTTCTTCTTATACAGTGTATTTAATTCAAACTTCAAGAGCAAATATTTAGGCAAAAGTAAATTTAAAGCTTTAGCGGGTAATGTAACAATTAAATATGTAGAATCATTTAGAAAATACGTTCGAGATGCTCTAGAAAAAAGCAGTAGATTTGAAAATCCAAAAACTATTCAGCAGCTTGCAGCAGGTGCAGAGAGAATTCTCTCACTAGGAAATCATGCTGGAGAAGGATGGTTTTTGACAGCTGAAATGATTGAACTACTAGAGAGTGGAGTTGAAAATATTATTTGTATGCAGCCATTTGCATGTTTGCCTAACCACGTCACTGGTAAAGGAATGATAAGGGCATTGAAACAAGAGTATCCAAATGCAAACATATTAGCGGTAGATTATGACCCAGGAGCAAGCCAAGTAAATCAACTTAATAGAATCAAGCTTATGCTAACAGTAGCATTCAAAAACCTTGGGTAAATGAGATACAGCTATCAAGAGGCGAGCTGATAATTATTCGGCTTGCTTTTACCTTTTATGAAGAAACTCTATATTCAGTTCTAATTCAGACGCAAAATCAGTAACAATGGAGCTCCATCTATACCTAGAGCTCCATTTTTTTTACTCGTCTAAAAGCTAGTTCTAAACCAACCTTTAGATGTTATACTTATAATAATTCATTACAGACTTTTCTTCAAAACCACAAGCTTTGTATAAATTTAGTGCATTATTATTTTTACATTCTACATCCAATTCTGTCTCATAGATATTTTTTTCATTTATTAAATGTAATGCTTCTTTTAAAGCTGCTTTTCCATATCCTTTACCTCTAAAATCAGGCAATATTCCAAAACCACATAGAAAAGCTGAATTATTACTATATTCTACCCTAATTTTTCCAATAACAGTTTCCTTTAATTCAACCATGTATGTAATTTCATTTAATTCTCCCTCTTCCACTGGAAACCATTCATATTCTTCTGAATGGTTAAAAAATACAGCATTTTGTTTCGCAATTTCTTTCCCGTCCAGCTTTCCAGCTTTTCGCAAATTAATAGACTTTATACTATCTGAAGTAGGTTTGTTAAGTAGCTTCATTCTATACTCTGAAAAATCATATTTACCGTGTACCGTATTTATAAATTCAACACCTGAGTTAGATTTGCCATCTGTTAATAGTAACAGCTTATCAAAGCTTCTTTTCTTACACTCATCTATTGCAAGTTTAAATAGCTTTTTAAATAGCCCCTTTCTTCTAAAGTCGGGATGAACCATGCCATTGATTTCACCAATATTACTGCCTCCATAACTTGAAATACCAAGATAGCCTACCAAAATATCTTCAACATAATATAAAAACTCATTAATATCTTTTAATCCTATTTCAGAGTTTCTTCTCATATTTAACTTATAATCTAATTCTAACTTTAAATTTGTTTTGTCCTGTGAGCAGCAAAGTTCATCAAGTTGATTTATTTCTTTATACTCTTTTTCTGATATATATTGTTTTAAACAAATAGTTTGATTTAATTTCTTTTCTAACATTTAAAATCTCCTTTTAATGTGTTAAAGTTACACTTTAGGTTTAACAATTTTAGTCTTGTTTGTCATTTAATAACTGTTCCATTTTCTTATCTAATTCTTCTAATCTGGATTCTAGATTTATATAAGCTGTAATCAACAATGCTAACAAGAATGCGATAACTATTATAATGCCCAAAATATTATCAAGAATAAAACCGGCAAAGAAGAATGTGCCAACTCCACAAACAAAAATGCAAGCAAAAAAAGTAGCAATAAAATCTTTCAATTTCAATACCTCCTTCACAAAATATAAATAATCTTTTCTCATATTTATATACCACTATGTTTTTACAATAGTAGGTATTTTCATTTTTATATGTATTATTTGATTTTATAGTTATTGCGCCTTATAAGAAACTTACGAACACTAGTTATTTTTAATGAAATATCTTTTTGATGGAAAGGTAATCATAAGTCCTAAAATCGATGTTATAAAACCTGGCATATTAAATGATTCACCAAATTGTTTTAACATAAAAACCATAGATAATACTAAAAAAAACAAATTGTAAGCTACCATTAGCATATATCCCCATTTTTTAAGTTTCAAAAGTCCGTAAGATATTATTAAGAGACTTATAATCATTAATATTTTACTAATAACTTCTGTTAAAGAAGTTATTGGGGTATAATAAAATCCAAATTGTTCAAGTGATTTTGGAAAGAATGATGCTATCAATAAAAATACATTGAGAAAATTCAAATCTACAATATATGTTATTAAAATAGGTCTTTCTACTTTCATACATACCTCCTATTAACTTTTCAATTCCAAATCATTATCAAGAATTCCCACCTTTTTTTCAATTCGTAGTTTTTTACAGTTTTGCTTATCTCATATGAAAATTATAACAGATTTTTCATATTACTACATCACTATTTTTCTACAATAGTAAATATTTGCATATTTAAAATACCCTAAAATCCATTACTTTAATAATACGTCATTTTAAGGAATTATTTAGTTTTTCAGCACTCTCCCTATTCAGCGTTACTTATTTTTAAAACTCACAAAATAGTCATCATATGTCATGAATTTCTTATCCATTGACTGGTATCCTTTTTGTACTAATGAGCCAATTCGTTCAGTAGCATCTGAAATAGCTTTTGTGAGAATAGCTTTAACATCAAAAGCTTTATAGAAATTTTCATTAACAATTCCTAAAACCTCATCAATAATTGGTTGCGTTTCGTAATTGCTTTGTAAATCAATTCGTAATACCCCGTAGTGATTAAATTCATCATCTGCAATTCTATGAAACATTTCAATTGTGCCAATCTTTTCCTTTGTATCGTTCAAAATTACTGTCCACCTTACAAAATGCTTGCTTTTATAAGAAAAATTCCAAAAGTCAATTGCTTGTTTCATTCTTTCGATTGTTGTGTAGTGAAAGTTATCTCCATTGCAATTATCAGAATTAAAAAATGGTACTGCCTTTTCGTCAGAATAGCATTTTAATAATTCTTGGGTATCTTCCAGGCCTGTCTGCCTTAATGTAATAAGTTTATTTTTATACATTGGACATTCTTCATAAACATCTTTCGTTATCATAATCTCCTCCACTTGATTCCATGATTAATAAAGTTTTGCTACCTTCGATTACACTTTATTAAGAAAGTGCAACACTTTTTTATGTAAAAATGGTTGAATTAAAGGATAAGTTAAATCATCTGGCATATCATCGAGTAATTTAATTTCTTTTATTTCAGAATCAGGCAACTCATCTAATGTTTCTACTTCTGAATAGAATAATTGACCAAAAGATTTTGTATAATCTACTGTTTCATCTTTTTCTACTGAATAAATACATACTGGAGTAAGATTAAACTTTTTTGCTCCTGTTTCTTCAAACAATTCCCTTGAAGCCGTATCAGTTATATTTTCATTAATTTCTCTATGTCCTCCTGGTATTTCCCAGGTATACCTTTTCTTATGTCTTACATAAATCCAATGTCCATTAAACTTTGCCATTATTACAGCAAATAATAATTTATCGTCTTCTATTGTATCTAATTCGTAAAAATTTACCTTTAGCATAATCTTCTCTCCGTTCCTTATTGATGTTATTATTAACTTTAAGATAAGTTTTTCCTAAAACATCTTATCCACTTTAAAAATCACTTTATAAATACATTTAATTTAAATTATATAGTGAATAAATTTTATTCAATGCCTGTTATCTCTAACCTTAATCGATTAAAATATTCTTCCATAAATTTAAGTCTTTCTTTGCCGATTTCTTTTGCTTTTTTTGTATACAATTTATCAGGGATTTTCTTAAACTTTACTTCATATTCAATAAACGGAGTATGTTTTGAAACATCTTTTAACCTTCCGTTTTCAACAGTATTAGTATTTAAATAGTTATTAAGTGGTTCGTCAACTGTTAATCTTTGTCCAAATTGTCCTGCTAACATAAAAGTACGAGCAATTCCGCTTGCACCAATAACATCAAGTTTATCTGAATCGAAAAGTATTTTTGCTTCTATTGTGCTAGGCTCGTTTCCAGTTCTAAACCTATGTGCTATAATACAGTGCTTTATCCTTTCTATTTTCTCTTCTTTATATTCTAACTTCTGTAATATATCCTCTGCAATTTCACTCCCTAAAACAGCATGATCAATTTTTCCTGTTTTATCTCTACTCTCTTCTACTCTTGCAATATCATGCAACAATGCTGATGGAATCAGAACCTCTAAATCAACATCTTTCTCATATTTTGAAAGCAACAAGCAAAGATTATAAACTCTAAATACGTGATCTAAATTGTGAGCAGAACATGTTAATTTATCTTGAACAATTTCTATAATTTTTTTATGTTTTGTATCTATATTCATTAATATTACCTCCTATTTATTGAAATAATTCTATGAATCACTATAACAAACATACGTTCTTTTGTCAACTATTCTATTCCATGCCTTATACTTTCTAATAGTCTAATTTTCCATATTTAACTGTTGCGTCTCAACTTAAGAACATTCTGAATTAAACTTAAACAAAGATAATAATCATTTTTTTGATACAATCATAAAATGTGGACTCATTCCCATAACTTCATCTTCATTCTCAGTACGTCTTACAATATTTAATAATCTTTCTCTACTACTCTCATCTTCCCATTTTTCATTTA
This sequence comes from Clostridium sediminicola, assembly GCF_050402865.1. Classification (NCBI taxonomy): domain Bacteria; kingdom Bacillati; phylum Bacillota; class Clostridia; order Eubacteriales; family Clostridiaceae; genus Clostridium; species Clostridium sediminicola. The sequence goes on along the minus strand of NZ_BAABMF010000012.1, from coordinate 77,380 downwards.
AACAAGGTGTAAACCAAATCACTCCTTCTATTGCATGCTTTCGAATTGTTTCAAACCCTACTGATTCAACCTCTTTTTGTAGTCCTGATAGAGTATGAAAATATGCTTGAGCAATAAAATATGGATATTCTTTTGGTCTCATATGAATACCTGAGGATAACTCATTTTCAATCATATTATTATATATATCATCATCTAAAAAATTATTATCTTTTCCATAGGTTGACAATGCCCAAGTTGTAGAGCTAAATTTTGATATTCCTACTGAAAATAAAAGTCCGCCTTTTTTTAGAACTCTCTTAGCTTCATTTAAAACTTGTAATCGGTCATCTCTATTTTGTAAATGATACAATGGTCCCATAAGCAAAACAATATCTGCACTTTCATCAGCCCTATTAATATTTCTACCATCGCAAACTTCTGCAATAAAAGTATTATTTTCATCTTGATTTTTAATTGCATATTCAACTGCTGATGGTGCTAATTCTAAAAGATGTACTGTGTTATTCATTTCCGAGAGCCAAGAAGAATAAATTCCAATACCTCCACCGACATCATATATTATATTTTTAGTGTTAGTAATATATTTCATCAATATTTCTTTTGTTCTATATAATTCAACTTTTCCAAGTCCTCTTTCTAATCTACCTTTTTCAGCACCTGAATTATAAAATTCAAACACTTCATCTATCTTTTCCATATCTATTAGTCCTCCTATATACAAGAATCTATAAAAAATCTTTAATTAGTAATTTTCTAATGTTGAGATGTATTTAAGAAAAGTACAAACCAAATAAAAAATATTATTCATATTTAAAAACACTACTCATATAATTATCTTCAGGAAAATCTCCACAAAAATCAAATCCCGCTTTTAAATAAAAGGTTCTTAATTTTTCATTTCCAGCCCAACAGTCCAAATACTGTATTAAAATATAATATTTTACTGTTATGCATTTAAATAAACACTTACACATAATGCAGACAAGATCATTCTCCTTCTTTTTCTTTTCTAATTTTGAGAAATTCAGAGACTAATGACAGTATCATAAAAGTACATACTCCAATTATAAAATCACAGAAATACCCGTTTGGTAATAGTTTAGGATTAAAAATATACTCCATAATCCATCTACCTAGAACCACACATGAACCCATAAAAGCCCCATATAACATAGATTTAAATAATCTTTGACACATATCACGTTCACCTTCAAATCAGTTTTTTTAGTTTTTCTATAATATTATTGCAATAGCCCAAATAAGCTAAATAAGCACGCCTTATAATTTAAATCTTCTCCTTTTAAATGAATTAATTCTATAATATAACATTTTCTATTTAAATAATATAAAAATTATAACATATTCTCACGAAACTATATTTCCATAATAGTAAATATTTTGATTTTACAACATTATATTATACAATTGAATAGTTACATAGTCTTTATACAAAGTGTCTACTAAGCATTTTTAATAAATACTGCGATTAGTAGACAATATCTTTGAATTGCAAAATAAAAATGCCAAAACACATTTACCATATTTTATCATTATAATGTTTCTATAAATAGCCCAAATTTTATTAATTTCTTATATTTACTATAAGTTCAAGTCATAAAAACTAGTTTAGGTCACTTACTAATAGCAATATTGAATAAACTAATAATAAATGGGTCAACTTCAAGTTTCAAAGTTGACCCATTTATAAACATTAGTTTTATCACAAAATAATTTTATATTAGTTCTGATAATATATAAATAACGCACTACAACTTATATGAATTACTACAATTCTTAGATTCTAATAAATCATTATCAATTACACCTTTTCTTTTCTTATCACTAATTTTATGCTCAAACTTATTGATACTAAATAGTGTGAAGAGGATACAAAACGTAGATGCAATACTAAGTACATATAATCCCGTTCCACAAGCTAGCCCAATCATTGCACATGCCCAAAGACTTGCTGCTGTGGTTAATCCTTTAACTTTATCTCCTTCTCTAATGATTGTTCCTGCACCTAAAAATCCTATACCACTTATTACATAAGATCCCATACGACTTGGATCCATATTAGTATATCTACCAAATGTTGCAAATACTTCATAATTAACAAGCATAGCTGTACACGCTGAAATAGAAACAATAATATGTGTTCTAAGACCCGCTGGCCTATTTGTATACATCCTTTCCCAACCAATCATTCCACCTAGTATAAAAGATAATAATAGTCTGATAAATACATCAGACAACATAAGTTCATATTCTACCATAATTACTCTCCCCTTCATAAAACATATACCTTGATGCACTAATAAATAATACAACAAGGTATATCTTAATACAAAATTATTTAATTTAACAATCTTTCACCATAAAAACATCTCTAAAATCATTCATATGATAATGGTGTTGATATGCTAGGTCTCCAACAGGTAATTCAATATAAAAACCGGAGTTATCTGATACCTTTTTAATATCATAGTACAATCTCTGTATTTCATCTTTGGTATATTTCTTTAGTTTGAAATAACCAAGGGATACATGGGGTGTAAAAGGTTTATTAAGAGGAAATAGTTTTTCACATCTATTGAACAGGTCATAAAGTATATTGTGGTCCTTTTCAGAATCAGGTATAAACTTGATGCTTACAACATCACTGCCACTTGTACTAGGACCAAGAACTTTCAATCTTATAGTTTTCTTCCCATATTCTCTATTAAATTGTGCGAATAATTCCTTAATGTCTCCTTCAATGGAATCCATTTTTCTTTTTATTTCTTTCTTATCCTTCGACACGTTATATACATTACAAAAAGCATGAATAGTTAGATGAAATGTTTTTGAGTGTAACCTTACAAGCATATCATTATTATTTTTATATAGTTCATCTCGTAACGCAATACATTTATTTCTATCTTCTTCACTTAATTTAATCACTGATGTTGATCCATAAAAGTCGTTCATTGAACCATCTTCTGTTATCTTATCAGCTAGTTTTTTTGACACCTTCCATTCACTCGGTATACTTTTTATATTATTATTAAATTCTTCTTTTACTCTTGATACAAACTCTTTATAATTCAAATTCATTCTAAATCCCATCTCCTAACTATCTATTTTATTGCTCCATCTGATACACCTGATACAAAATACTTCTGTAAAAATAAGAACACAAGAATTACTGGTAAAATAGCCATTAATGCTGCTGCCGCCGCTGCATTAAGATTAGATGCAAAGTCAGAGAAGTATTTTGATATAAATAATGTCAGTGTTTCATATTTTGGCTTTTGTAAAAAGTATAATGCAAACCTATAATCATTCCATATCTTTATTCCACTTAAAATGGTTACACTTGCAGTAACAGGAAGTAATTGCGGCATAATAATACTATAAAATGTTTTAACCGGATTACATCCATCTATAGCCGCTGCCTCATCAAGTTCTATTGGTATACTCTTTATGAAATTTGTAAAAAGAAATATACTCATTGGTAAGTTATACGTAACAAGAACTAGTATGATTCCCCAATATGTGTTAATTGCATTTATCTTCATCATTATCCCATAAAGTGGTACAATTACACTAAGAGATGGTATCATCATAACGGCAAGAACAATATTGACTAAAATCATACTAGTTCTATTTTGTATCCTTGAAAGTGGATAAGAAGCCATAGATGCTATTATAATCACCAAAATTATAGAACAAAGTGTTATAAATGTCGTATTCATTAATGCTTTTATTACATTACCATCTTCCAAAACTAACCTAAAGTTCTTAAATGTTAAATACTTAGGTGGTAACCACCTTGAGGATAAATCACTAGGAGTTTTAAAAGCTACTATGCTAAGTATATATAGTGGAATAAAGTGAAAAAAGGCTATGATTGCTCCAATTATCAATAACATTGGATTTTTTGTATTCTTCAATATTAATAAGCCTCCTTCTTATTCACAATTTTATTTACAAAAATTGTTGTTGTCATAATAATTATAAATAATACCACACCAAGAGCCGCTGAGTACCCAGCATTTTGTGTATCAAAATACAAGTAACTAATCATTGTTGATATGGTATGGGAACTAAATCCGGGGCCACCACCAGTTAATGCTACGACAAGGTCATACATTTGTAAACTACCTATTAGTTATAATGTTACTGTTGTTAATATAGCAGGCTTTAACATTGGTAATGTCACATAAAAGAATTTAGTTATACCTGACGCACCATCAATAGAGGCAGCTTCATATAAAGCTTTTGGTATACCTTGTAGTCCTGCCAAATATATAATCATCGCCTGTCCCACAAACTGCATAGATGTAATAATCATGATAAAGTTAACTGCCCTATCTCCATCTCCTAGCCAATCTATTGGATTCATATTAAAAAGCATAACTATATCATTTAGAGCTCCATTATCATATTGAACAATAAAGAACCATATATATCCCATAATTAATCCTGATACCATGACGGGCATATAAATAATTGCCCTAACGATATTTTTTCCTTTAAAAGCTCTGTTAAGGAGAAGTGCATAAATCAGCCCTAAAATGTTCTGAGTAGCTGTGTCACCAATAGCTACATATATTGTATTTTTGAAGGCATTAATAATTTTTGCATCTGTAAACAAGTTTTTATAATTTGAAAATCCCACATAAGAATAATCTCGTGAAAAACCATTCCAATTTGTCAGCGATAACTGTATACCCTTAAGAAGAGGTAATAATACAAAAACACCAATTAATATTATAGCAGGACAACACATCCAAAACAGTCGATTTTTGTTATCTGTCTTCATTTCTAACCTCCATATAATTAAGGCTAGATTACACCATACACAGGTGCAATCTCAGCTCTTAATTACCACAATTAATTATTAACTTCTCTTAATCTGTTATACTCTTTTTCCATCAGCTCAGATCCTTCTTCAGGTGTTAATTCATCAGATAATACCCCAGGACCGAAGGCTTTAAGTGTACTCCACATACCATTTGGTAGATATTCTCTGTCAAAGTGATTAGTAACTTTTGTTCCTTCTAATTGATTAAGAAGATTATTGATTGATTCAACATCACTTTTAACACCTTTCATTGATGGAGGTAAAGAGTAAGCTTCTGATACTGCTAATACATTTTCAGGCTTTGCTAAATATTTTAAGAACTTGAGTGCCTCTTCTTTATATTCAGTATCTTTCCATACTCCTACAGCATCACGCTCTCCACTGATTAAGAAAGGCTCATCTCCAGAAGTATACCCTGGTATCTTCATCATTGCAACATCGGCATTGGGATTGATCTTACTTACTTCCGCTAATGTTCCATTTGATTGAAAAGCAAAAGCTACTTTATTCTGTGCAAAACCATTGAAAGTTCCAGACTTATCAGCAGTTAGATAGTCAACATTAGTATATCCATTTTTAACTAATGATAGTATAAAATCAGATACCTTATTGTAATTGGACCAATCAAATGTCCCATCATATAGTTGATCAGCATAATTATTCGTTTTAGAAGTAGTCAATGTAGATAAAGAAACACGACTCACAAGGCCAGCAACATCAGATGCATCTTTCCCTGCTATGTGAACAGGGGTATATCCAGCTTCTTTAATTTTTGCACAAGCTGCAATAAATTCTTCTTGATTTTTGGGAATTTCAATACTTAGTTCATTTAAAATAGTTTTGTTATAAATCATACCACTAATATCAATATCTAGTGGTAGTGCAACAATATTTCCATCTAGATCGGTCATTGTAGGCTTGATCTCAGGTATCAAATCATCAGTCCAAGGCTGTTCATTTAAAGGTAGTAAATATTCTCCATATAAAAATACAGCCCATCCATGAGTCGTCCATAAATCTGGTAAATCGTTTGATGCCATTTTTGCTTTAAGCAAAGATCCATAATCTTTTCCATAAGATACGACCTCAATATTAACATCATCGTTTTCAGAGTTAAACTTACTTACTATAGTTTCGTAAGCTTCTAGTGTAGATCCTGTTTCCTTAACTGCAAACTCAAGGTTAATGATCTCGGATTTACTTTTACTATCATTCACTTGTTCATTTGTTTTACCATCAGTTGAACAAGCTATTAAGACAGATAAAGAAATTACAGATACAAACAACAATAAAAATACTTTTTTCATTTTTTTTGTACATTCTTTCTTCATTTTCCTACTCCCCTTCTTTTTAGATGATAGATATAAGCTTGATTTAATACTTATCATATCCTTTTACTCATATTGGTATACCGTTTCATTTAATAAAAAAATTGTCTAATATCTATCATCTATAATTTTATGACACCGGTGTCTTTATAGTATCATATTAATTTTTGCTCGTCAATAAAGAAATACTTCATGCACGATTTTTATACTATTTTGTAATAATGTTTTCTTATTAGATAAAAATTAATAAATTACTTTACTCTATATATTTGTTTGTAATTGCATAAAAAAAACCTGTATTTTACAGGTTTTTTAATCACAAATAAATTATATCATTGTACTAACTTTAGTTATTTTTTTGTACTATCACGTATTACAAGTTCAGATTTAACCTGAAATGACTCTACAACTGCTTCACCATTAATAAGTTGATGTAATTTATAGACAACATTTTTTGATAACTCCTTATAATTAGGTGAAATAGTAGTCAAACTAGGAAAATAAAACTTAGATGAGGGTATATTATCATACCCAATAACTGATACTTCACTAGGTATTTTAATATTATATTCGTTTAATGCTTTTAAAACACCAAGCGCCTTATCATCACCAGAAACATAAAAAAATTCAGGCAAATCAGATTTGCTAATAAGATCAACTACATATTCATAAACATCATTAACACTAATAAGCCCAAAAACTACTCTAAGATTACTATCATCTATATTTCTGTCTTTGAATGCACTTAATGCACCATTAACACGTTCAATATTGGTAGGAATTCTATTTCCCAATAAAACCTTACCTTTTCTCATATCTTTATCCAGAATATATTTTATTGCATTTTTAGATGATTCATAATTATCATTTGACACATATGTAACACCTTCTGTATAGCTCATACCAAATACTACAAAAGGAATATTGTATCTATTTAATAGTTTTATTCTTTCATCATTATCTTTTTCATAAAAGAGAATAACACCGTCAATAAAATTACTGTAGGTATTGATTAGAGAATTTTCAAAATCCCTAGCAACATAAAAATCTTCAACAATTAAATTGTACCCCAATGCTTTAGATTCTACCACTAAATCAAACAGTAATGTATTAATCCATTCATTCATTGCTGCACGTGACTTTCTAACAGAAATAAGTATATTCTTACTAACTTTTTTGTTAAGGTTCTTAGCATATACATTGGGTTTATAATTATACTGTTTCATTACACTTAGTATAGCTTTTCTAGTTGATTCTCTTACATTCTTTTCATTATTTATAACTCGAGAAACTGTTTTTTTTGAATACCCACTTATTTCTGCTATATCATTGATAGTTAACCCTTTCATACACATACTCCTATATTAATAATTTAAATTGTTCTTAAATGTTGAACTTTTAATTGTTTTTCGTCCATATAGCATTCTTCATTTTCGTAAATTAAGTGCTTGAAGAAATATTTTTCCTATACGTGTAAACTAAATTTTAAATTAAAACTCTTTATATCATATCATAAACACTTTATAATATCTACCCTCTTACAATAACTTGAATTAACTTCAAACTATACTGTTTTCCACCTAGTTTAATCTAGATACCTAAATTAATTGTTTCCCCATTTATAAAATGCTCTATAAAGTACTATCTCGCCTTCTACTCTAATACCCTTATAACAAAAGACTGCACAGTTCTTAAGGAACAGCTTACTTGAATAATGAAAGTAATCTACTCCTTTTAGAAATGGTTAGCCGCTTATAATGTTCTAGCAAATGCTATAGCAGCTATTGTATAAAATGTTGAAATCTGTATTTAGCAGAAAGCAGAAAAGCTTGGCACACTAGCGTAGCTAGTATGTTTTGCTTGTCTCCTGGAATTGTTGTTGATACTTTGTGGGAAACGAATATTGTTGTAGTCTATGGGATATAAAAGCGCTAGGACAAGAATTGCATACTCCGATTTAGGACGGAGCTTGTAATTCTTGTCCTGGCGGTGCAAGAATAGAAAAACATAAATAAAATTAGATAAAACATCTTACTCAATATTTTATCTAATCTTATTCAGATACCATCTGCAACTATTCTTCTCAAATTTCAAATCCATATACCATCTACAACTGCGCAAAATTGATTCACAAAATATTAGTTATAAATGATGAATATTTTGTATTAAATCATTTCGTTTAAAACATGTTTAATCTTAGCTTCAAATAAAATTACAGAGCATGTCCTACTTAATCTTAATCTCAAATCATATTCAAATTTTTCAAACTCTGACCCTATTTTTTGTTTGATTTTTTTCTGTAGAGTATCATGAGTATAATCCATATCGTTATAAGGAATCTCATCTACAAGAAAAAAATTTAACTCCTCCCCTGCAGCACCTTTCCTCTGTAAATTATTAACTATCTCATTAAGCATAAACCACTTTTTTATATTTTCATACTCTTTAATGATCTTTTCTAATGACATATTGAATAATGCCTCTTCTAGAAATGGAACCTCAGAAAAGCAGTTCACATTCATGACATTATCTTCTACATCCTTAACAAAATAAAACATATAAATCCCTCCAAAAACATTTACCATAAATAACAAGTATTATTACAATTTTATTTATTACCTATATTAAAAATTAACTTACTTTTATTTAATATAGAGATTCCAGTTCAATTAAAAATTTATAAGATCGCCTGTCATTTCGCCAGGTAATAAAAATCGTTCATCATCTTTTCTAACCATTATCCATATATTATGATACTCTCTTACTCTTTTACTTTCTTGTTTCTTAACTTTAATTAAATTATAACTTCAATTAATTAAATGATAAACACTTAATTTATTCCAATTTATTTAAAACTAGATCAATTGATATCTTGATTCTCCAAAATATTTTCATCTGTTAAAGGTCTACTTAAATCATCATGTATTGAAAAATGTGGCTTGGCATGCCTTACAAAATATACTCTATTCATAAATTCCCCCTACTTTCTTCATTCGTAATTTCTTACCATTATGACTTAAAATAAATATTCTACGAATAACATTTTATTAAATTAAAACAATCTTCAAATTAATTATTTTGCAATACTACACAGGCGTTATCATAATCTTCCTTATGAACATAGATATAATAAGTATATGCATAGTCCATATTTTCGCCAAAGTTACCAATTATACTTCTTATACTTCCTTTTGTACCTCTATTATTATTAACCACTTTACAGTTATATTTGATTTTGTTTGCAGCAAGAATCTCACGCACTTCATTAAACTTTTTCAAAGAATATCCCATAAAAACTTCTTTTCGATTCCAAATCATTATCACGAATTTCTACCCCTTTTCAATTCGTAGTTTTTCACTGTTTCGACTTAACTTATATGGAAATTATAACAGATTTTAGTACATAAATAAATCAATTTCAATTATTGAACTGTGATATCTATAGCATAGGTAATATGTTTTGCTTGTCTCCTGGAATTGGTATTGACAGTGATGTTATTATTTTGGCTACACCTATTTATTCATGGTATTGTACACCACCTATGAAAGCACTACTTGACGGTTTGGTATATGGAATGAATAAGTATTATGGTGATGAAAAAAGACCATCTCTTTGGAATGGCAAAAGATTAGGTATCATAACCATTTATAAACTACGAAGATTTATTTTTGATTAAAGTTTTTTCATCTCTAGTGCTTTTTTTATAGTTTCTTTTATAACAGAACCACAACATTTACCTAAAGGATTCTTAGTTTCACATTTTCCATTTTTCATTGCTCCAGTGATTCTTACAATATCCTTCATATCTTTCGCATTTTCATTAATAACAGCATCTATGATTTGCTGCTCTGTTACTTGGTTACAGTAGCAAATGTATTTAGGGTTTGCACCTCTCTTAAACCATATAGGTGTTTTTAAAGATTCCTTTTTAAATACTGAACTATGATCTGCATTAAAATATACTACATCACATTCTTCATTTAAGCATATATGATACTTATATTCTTTCACTTCATCAACTAAACTATCGAGTACAAAATGCTTAACAGTGATCCTCTTCACTTCTTGTGTTTCTCCGTAACAAACTGGACAAACATGTACTTTTTCTACTATACCAGCAGAATTTTCATTACTAACTCAGCAAGATATTTTAATTTTATTGTTTTCCATTTCTGTGCCTCCAAAGTATTAGTTAGTTTATATTTATTACAATTATACTTTTTATCATCAATAATATATAATTATTGGTGTTTTATTTTTTCTTCATTAGGACTGTCCAAAGAAGAGATTTCCCAAATATATTTTTATCAGCCGACTCTATCATTTCTCTAAATTCAAGTATCTCAAAATAAGGTTCTAAAATTGTTTTTAGTTTATATTCAGTAAATCCCAATCCTCCATGCATTGAATTATCTCTGTAAACATCATAATCAGATATGTTAGCACCGCCTTTTGAATTAAAACACGTCATTGCAAAATATCCATCTGATTTTAAGTATTTTAAGATTGTTTTTAAGTATTGTTCTCTTCTATGTGGCTTTATATGATGAAAGCATCCGGCATCATATACAAAATCAAAACTCTCGGCTTCATCCTGAAAATCAACTATTGATTGGCATAAAAAATTAACTTTTATTGATTGCTCATTTGCTATTTTCTTTCCCCATTCAATAGAGGTTTTTGAAAAGTCTATCCCATAAACTTCATATCCTTTCTTTGCAAGAAAGATAGAGTTTCTACCGTTTCCACAACCGATATCAAGCGCTTTCCCCTGCTTTAATAACCCTTTTTCAAAGTATGAAATAAGGTTCTCATCAGGGATATTTTCAAAGAATGGAATTGGCTTTTGTTTATCAGAATAAAAATCACCCCACCATTCACTCTCTCTATTTTCTAATAAATTATCTAACATAATAAATATATCATTCTCCGTTTTAATAATCTCTGAATTAACTTTATCTGACATTTCTAATCCTCCCATATATAAAATAAAACCGCCTCTAAAATTATACAACAGAATGAAAGAAATTCCAAATTCCCATATTTCACTTATACATATATCTAGATTTGAAATACCTCTCAGTGAACATATATCGAATTTTAAACCGCATTGCCCATACCTTTAATACTAGTATATTCACACTATTTAACACTCGTTAAAATCGCCATAAAGCAACTCTGTGAGCATGTGCTTTACAGTCTAATAAGATAATTATCAAAAAATAAAAACGCCGCGAAATCCATTACTGAATAATACGGTATTTTAAGAAATTATTTAATTTTTATTTAAGCAACAAAAACTGTAAGTTAATTCTTCATCAGAGATTCCTAACCCAATACGTGAATCTTCTAAGTCGACAGCATTTAACCCATCTCTCATAATCCAGTGATAATTAGTTCTAGTAAAATTTAATGACCATTTCATTATTGGAACTATAATTATTGCTACCAACATAAATATAAGTATTTTACTTTTTCCAGAAAATCTTTCTAACTTTAAAATACCTTTAATACCTATAATATACACTATCAAAGGAATTATCCCTGCAAGAAAAATTGTACTTTTCCCAAGTTTTATTGGCCTTATAATGTATTGACTTATGGAGTATGAATCATGCGGAAGTCTATATGTTAATAATACCGCTATAGATAAAAAAATTAGATTGAGTATATTTTTGATTTCTATCCAAATAGGAATATTCCTTAACTTTTAAACTCTTTGTAATTATTCCATAGCCTCATAAGTGGAGTTAATAATTGAAGTAACTCAATACTGCTATTACTACTACATACTTTATCAAATAATTTCCCTATAATTTTGTTATCTAAGTTTTTAACTTTAGAATCTATTTCATCATCAGTTAAATTCTCTAAAAATCTTCTCAAAACAAGAGAGTGATTGTAATTTTCAAATAGAGGTTTAGTAAGTTCCTCATAAGTTCCTACTCCACAAATATCATATGAAGAATATACTCCTGTTAAAATTGATGTATATTGTCCAAATCCGAGCCCTGGAGAAATAGCACCAAAACAATTTCCAACGAAATATGTATTATCAATTTTAGGTTTATTACATATGCCAATCATATATCTTGTAATTTCAAAGTTGTCAGTTATCTTAAAGTTTTGACCTAATTTCTTACATACTAAACTATAAAATTTTTCCCACATATCATTTATATCTAATTTTATATTGTCAGGATAATCAGGATAAGCAATAACTAAATTTGCTTCTTTTTCAGAAAAAGGTATCAACCAAGCATATCCTTTGGGGATTATCTCATAATTAAACCATACACTAGGATTACTTGTTACAAATTCTCCTTCAACAGTTGCTCCTTTTATTGTGCAAGTAAGATCACACCTATAATTACCTAAAAGAGAAGCATATTCTCCATCTCCAGTGGCTAATACAACATACTCGAAATTTTTACATAACTCTTCATATTCATAGGTTGAATTAAAATTAATATTACATTTTACTTGTTTCTCTAATTGATTTTCATATGAATTCTTATATCTACCTCTTATATTTGTGTATCCAATTTTTCCATCAATAGTACCAAGTTCATTTTTAGAATGTACAAATAATTTATCAACTTCACCTATAGGTTTTAAATTTATATGATAGTTCTCTGCTATGTAAGGTAAACAATCTTTAACAGGTCTATTAAGAATACTGAACATTGCTTCTGCATTAACAAATCTATCTCCCACACTATTTCTTTTTTCAAAAATAGTTGGTGTAATTCCATATCTTTCTAATGTTATAGCACAAGAAAGTCCAGACAATCCAGCTCCCATAATAGCGACTTCCATTTCGAACACCTCCCTTATTATATAGTGTATAACTCAATAAAATTTCTATACATTAGTGAAAATTGAAATAACGATTATGCTTTCTTTGTTTTCATTTTGTCAAATATCCCATAATGATGGTATGCCAGTGCCTTTGCTTCTGGACTCACTTCAATTCCACTTTTTATTAGTGCTTCAATCTCCCGATTCCTACTGATCTTATCCATCCACCTAGAACATCACCTATAACTATACCAAGGAAACACCCGATAGTTATGAATGTTGCTGTAATAGGTTTATTAAAAACAAAAATAGTATGACGATTACCCACGTAAATATAAATGAACGTCTAAATAACCAACCAGCAATAATTTTTTTAATATTCTCTCCCTAATATTAAATTCACTTTACCTTAGTGTTACACCTTATAAGAAGACTGCGACGTAAATGCAAATGCAGGTTATATTTACCTATTTTCAACTTTCACATTTGCTTCACGGCATATTTTCAACTCAATTACTTGGACAATTGAACACAATACAAAACTGGCTAATAAAACAAGTAATAGTTTTTTCCTTATCGCAAGTTCTGTAAATATAATAATCATTGGAGTGATTAATACTCCTGTGAACCCTCCAACAAAATTCAAGATTATTAATTTGATTTTTATTGATGCAAATATATGTTGATGACAGTTAGAGCATTTCAGATGCAGTTTCACTCCCCACCACTTACACGATACAGCTTTGCCACAATGTGGACATATATATTCCATATTGACCCCCCCAGACAAAATATAATTAATCTTGGTTACAGATATGACACAATATTTTACTAATTTGAATTAATTCATAAAAGAATTATAACAGAAATCTCATTTTTTAACATTATAGTATCTCTATAATATAGTATATATTTTTATCTTTAATTCTAAAAGTCATTTCACAATGCGATCGTATTCAAAATAAAAATTCCGTACAATCCATTTCTGAATAATACGGTATTTTAAGAAATTATTTAGTTTTATAGTTATTGAACCTTATATGAAAAGGTTGCAATAAGAATAAATCTCCATTTACTTGCATCAGAGCATACTATATCATCATCTTCAATCTTTTTACCGATAGTAGCCTTATTAAAAATATCTACAAGTGAACTAATTTCGTCTTTCTCTGTAATAATTTTTGATTTTGCATCATACTCTGGATTACCCATAGCCAATATGATTTGAATTTTATCTATATCGTTTGCTTCTATTTTGTGAGTTAATAAGTCTTTAGTAGAATTACATCCTGATAAAGTGAATATCATCAAAATTATAGCAGATATCTCATATTTTTTTATTATAATATTCCTATAAGTAGTATATATTTTCATTTTGGATTCTAAAAGTTGATTAACAATCCGTAAAAATAGAAGAACCCACAATTGAAGAAATCACATACAAAAGAAATAAGCCTTCTAAAAACATAGGTAAAAAAGATAATTTAGCAAATTTAGAAAAAGTAGTCATAGATCATAAATTAACTGAAAATGAACAAACTTGCGAAAAATGCTCAGATGATTTAGTAGTTATAGGAAAATAATCAAATTGTAGTCAAGCTTGGAAAGCAAACACTACCCGTCCATTGATAGGCGTGATAGTTGGAACGGAATAAAAATGACAAAGCAACTCGTTTGTCTTTTTCTCTTACTCCGTGTATTAACTTTCGTATATGGTAGCTATATCATGTATTCTACGCTTCATTTCTGTGCGGATATGTAACGGCTCTAAACACTCGCATTTATCCCCAAAACTGAAAAGAATATTGTAGTAGTATTCGTTCTCTATGAAAGGAAAACTAACAATGTAATGCTCATCACCGTCTGGCGAAAAGTGTTCATAAGTGCAATAATCAAGTACCCTGTCCATGACAGATTCATGAATACGAATTTTGATTTTTGTTTGCATAGTTGCCAAAATATCAGTAAAATCTAACTGCGGTTTTTGATAATCTCGTGGCGTAAAAAATTCCTCTTGTATTTGTAGGTTTGATGTGCGGGATAGTTTGAATAAGCGAAAATCATTTCTTTTATGGCAATACCCTTGCAAATACCAATGACTACTTTTCAATACAAGCTGATACGGCTCGACTGTTCGTGCGGTTTTATTTCCATAGCGGTCTGCATATTCAAAAGAAAGTAGCTTGCTTTCCTGTAAAGCTGTTTTGATAATTTCTAAATATTGTTGCACATTCCTGTTGCCCATCCACGGACTTAAATCTATATATATTTGATTTGCTTTTAATTCAATGTCTTTCGCTCTGTCGGCAGGGATAAAGCTCTTGACTTTCGCAAGGGCGTTTACCAGTTCATCACCTCGTATCATGTTGGAAAGACTGGAAAGCCCCATCAAGAGAGCGGAAAGGTCGGCAGTCGAAAAAACCTTTCTATCAATCTTGTATTTCTGCATGATTTCAAAGCCGCCGCCCACTCCCGATGTTGATCGAACAGGAATACCCGCCATGTTGATAGTGTCTATATCACGATAGATTGTGCGGGGTGAAACTTCAAACATATCTGCTAACTCCTGTGCGCCTATACGCTTTTTATCAAGGAGTATCATAATAATGCTAACAAGTCTGTCAACTTTCATCTGATAGCCGCCTTCCAAAATTTCTTTTTTTCATTTTTTATTATAGATTGTTGCCATACTGCTGTCAACAATTACATGGTACAATAAAAAAGCAAACAAATCAATAAAACAATGAAAATGGAGGAATTTTATGTTTACAATCTATGTTTACGTTCTTGATACTTTAGCCGACTGGGAACTTGGGTATGTTATTTCGGAGCTGAATTCTGGTCGATTTTTCAAAAAGGGCGTGCAACGTGTATCGCTCAAAACGGTTAGTTATTCTAAAGAGCCAATCAATACAATGGGCGGGCTGACAATCGTGCCAAATTGCTTAATTGATGATATTGTTATGAGTGAAACAAGCATGTTGCTATTACCGGGCGCAGATACATGGAGCGACCCAAAGCATGGCGCTATCATCGAAAAAGCAAGCGAATTTCTCTCTTTAGGGGCTACGGTGTGTGCAATCTGTGGGGCTACCGCTGCGCTTGCCAACTTTGGGCTATTGGATAAGCGTCCGCATACCAGTAATGGACCGGGATTTCTTGAAATGGTTTCTCCTGGTTATAAAGGGGAAAGTTTTTATATAGACAAACCATCTGTAGTGGATAACAACCTTATTACTGCAAGTTCCACCGGAGCTTTGTTGTGGGCGAAACAAATTATTGAGCATATAGGTGTTTTTCAATCAAACACACTGGAATCTTGGTATGAATATTTTAGTACCGGTGAGCCTAAACATTTCTTTGCCCTCATGCAGACTTTGCCGTCTAGCAAAGAAAACTGATACACCTTTGTCATAAACAGAACGGGGACATAGACCATATGGGATGTCTAACAAACAATCTGGAAATTTACCCGCCGCACAAAGCGGAAAAAGAAAAACACGTTGGTACTAAGGAGGTATCGCCGTGTTTTCTTCTGTTCAAATGCTTGTTAAATCATTAAAAAAAGCTACACTCCTTTATGGAATGATTACGGGCAGCAACCCGAAATTATAAACCTTAATCCATCGATACTTTTTCTAAGATCTGTAGCCCCACAAGCTAAGTAAACTGTATCTATTTTATCTATATTTAACATGTTTCTATAATAGTTTCCAGAATAGATGATAGAGAAGCTTTGTCATTATTTTGAATATATATCTTAGCTTTTCCTATCTCAATTCTAATACTACTAGTTGGATACGATTTTGATGTATTAGATATCTTTTCAGAAGATTTTTCTTTAAGGTTGACAGCATGAAATTCTTGATTTTCTTTCTTCTTTATAACTTTTCTTCTGTAATATAGCTGATGGATGCTAATGTTATTTTCTTTACAAAAGTCTCTGATAGACCCTTTACGCAAAGGAAATCTGTTTAAAATATCATCCCAATCAATAGCCGATGATTCTCCATTCATAACAGACAATTCCTCCTTAGGTTTTATTATCTGTTATTCTAGCAAAGGAACCTGGAAACTACTAGGCGGAAAATTTTTGACGCTTACATTTATAATAATGTTGATTATCGAATAATTAATGGGTCAACTTCAATATTTAAAGTTAACCCATTATTGCGACCTATATGAAATAAGCGTCTTAAATTAGTAAAATATACAGGCACTAAATGTTAAAATGTTATTTTATATGTCTAGAATGTTTACTCTCACTTAATTTTTCAGTAATATTACTGCAAAAGCAGTATTTTATAACACCTTTAGGACAATTATCAATACACCTTCCACATAAAATACATTCAGAATTTTCCATGGAACTTTTCTGTACCATTTCATATACATTAAGACTCATCACACAATTTTTATTGCATAGTCCGCAATTAGTACATTTTTCTTTATCTGCTAACAATTTAAGTGATGGTAATCTCAAAAGAGCGCCAAGTTTAGTTCCTATTACCATAAACGGAGCCATCCAACAAACATAATGACAAAATGCCCTCTTTCCACCAACAAATGACATAATAACAACCAAACCAACTACTATATAGTAGATACTGTAAGCGATAGGCTGAGCAATAGATATACCATGATGAGTTGCATAGAAAATATTAATTACTTTTGTTTTGTTAGATGAAATAAATATTATAATAATGCTTATTATCCATGGTGTCCAAATAAAGAATTTTATCCAGTTGAGCTTGCCGCCCTTTGCCTGTTTATTAGAAGAAACCATACAAATTTCTTGTAACCCACCTGATGGACATATCCATCCACAAAAGACTCTATTGAAAAATAATGATATAAAAAATAACAATGTAAATAAAATAAAACTTCCAGTAATAATACCTTTGGTCATACCTTCTATTATCAAAAATGGAGAGAAATAATATATTGTTATCGGAAATAAAAGAAACGATATAATTATTAAAGCCTTTCTAATATTTTGTCTTTTCATAATATCCTCCTTTTTAATATGGCACCTTAATCTTAACATATAAATGAAAATATAGACAATATAAACAATCAAGACAAAGAAATTTAGTAGTATACTTTGCTACACATTTTATTACAATGATGGATGAACAAATTTAAATCTATTTTCTAAATTATATACAATATAGAAAATATTTTTAATATAGTCGCTTATTAAATATGTATAAACAAGAAGATAAATACCCCTTATATGTTTTCTACCTTTACTCCATTCATCATCTAAATCAAACTTATAATCAGATGCTATTTCAAAAAGTATAAATACCATATCATAAATTTGATGTTTTAATTCACCTAGGTTATTTATTTCTTTCTTTTAAAATTTAATTCATCCTCTAGCATATTTACTTTTATATCGGTACCTTCATTCTCTGAACCAATCTTCTTTAGAAACTCTTCAGCTTCATCTCTATAATCATTTAAGCTCACTGAAATCCCTCCATTTCTTAATATTTAAATGATGAATCAAATTGTATTACCTTTTAACATAGATTGATAATAAGTGATAACATAGTTTGTGTATACTTCAGGCAGTTTTTCATAAAAAGTATTGCCATCTAGAAAATCAGTCCACTCTTTGCTCCTATCAATTTGATATGTGGGCTTTTGCTTAAGTGCATTTTTCATAGTTATTAGTAAATCTTTTTCAAATTTCATATCATTAATTCTTTCATCTTCTAATATGTTGTCTATCAATTTTATAATCTTAATATCCCTTAATTCTTCTTCCATGAGGTTTAAAACATGGCAACATAGTGCTGTGAAACATCCTTGATTTAGTAATTTCACAACTTTTTCTAAATAACAAGTTTTAAGTCTTTCATCTAAAATCTCACACATGATAAATTTTTTATAGTCAACCTGTTCAAAATCAATATTATGAACTATTCCCCCATAAAAAGATATATCATGATACATCCAAAATATCTGTTTACTTACTTCTATACACTCATAAAAGTTTTCGTCTGTTACCTCATAAGATACTCTAAACATAATCTCCACTCCCTATCAGTAGCACAGGTTAGTTCATTATTTATTACAAACATAAATCATGCGCTAATCTGTATTCTAAATTATATCTAATACGTAAAATATTATCAATATAGTTACTTATTAATTTAAAAGTGGTTCATATTGAGGGTCCCTTTGTAATCAATTGATATATTAGAAATAAAACTCAGTAAACATGTATGCCATCTACCAGTGAGTGATGCACTTGAACAGATAACGGCAACTTTATCTTTCCATTTTCCTCAAAGTATTTACCCCATGCTATTCTTGGGACACTATGAACAGGGTTCATTTGAATTGGGTGAGTTATACTTGTAAATGAAACCCAAATTAGAACTAAGGGATTTATAAGATTAGGAAAGAATCTAGAAAATAAAATCTATAACTATTGAACATAAATTGTTACATAATTTATAAATATATTTATAATAATGTTAATTATCGAATAAATAATGGATCAACTTCAATATTTAAAGTTGATCCATTATTTTGCCCTATATGCATATAATTCATATCATAATTATCATTATTGTTCTTGTTTTATAACATTAATTACTTTTTGGGTGGATATTGCTGATAGCCGAATATTTATAAAAATAAGAATAAAAATGGAAAAGAAGAAAATATTATTGTGGCTTCAGTATAATATTTTCTTCCTTTCCATTCCATTTAATTGTAAAGAAAATATCCTTTTCGATATTATGTATAGCACCATTTGAACTACCGTGTCCAAGATTTAGATAGCCATCTTTATCAAGAGTCGCACCAGTTATACTACCTCCACCTGAAGTAGTTTTATATTCACCTATAATAGGTCCTACATCAGTTATATCAGTCATTTTATACTGAATTTCTGGTAATTCCTCACTGTGACATTCAATTTTAAGCATACCTTTTTCATTATGCCACCAATGCTTATAATATTTTAGGGTAAATGTCCCTTCCCAACTTTCACTCTCCCCTTTAAAAATAATCTCTTTCCCATCATTTAAATACTTAAATACTGTATTAGAAATTAAATGTATTGGTTCGGCCATACTTTTCCACTCCTCAGTGGTTGGATTCTCTGGTGCCGATACTATATAAACTAAGTAGGCATTTTTTGCTTTTAATGGTATTTCAAATAAAGAAAATTGATTATCATACTTGCCAGAATTACTTATTATATCTTTACGTTCTCCAATAGACTTAAATGTATATACTAAAAGTGTTCCTTTTCCATTATCCACACTAAAAATAGCAGGCTTAACTCCACTTAGTTCAAAATCATTAGAAGACTTTGATCTATCTTCTTTTAGAGAAACACCATGTTTTTTTAAGGTTTTAATTATTGTTTTTTGTGTTAATAAATCATTTTTAGGTATTTCATCTGTATTATAATTTAATACTCCTATAACTATAGCAACAAATATCAGTGCTACAGCAGTAATTAAACCCCATGTTTTTATTTTTTTCATAACAATTCCTCCAAATCATCTTATGCTAACTATATGTAAAAAATCATTTATTAATTCGCCATATACTACAATGATCAATCAATAAATCAAATCGTTTCACTAAATTATATCGAATATAGAAAATATTATCAATATAGTCACTTATTAAATATATGTAAATAAGAAGATGAATACCTGGCTAAAGAAGTATCCAAATTCCATTACTGCTAGTCCAAATTCTAAATTATAAGTGCTTGTCTATCCTTCGTCATAAAAGCACCTACGTAATAGGTAACAAAATCTAAAATACAATATTTATCATTACTTCTATAGGAGTAGATATATCATATATAAAACTTTGATTTGATTTTTAATACATGAAACCTATTATAAATTGTGAAACTTCCTCTTAAATCATATTCATTTTGGTAAATATTTCAATATATTTATTCTAAATTATTTCGTGTAACTACTAGCCTACTTCAAATATTTCAACAAACTTATCTGTCATTAGTTAAAAAAAGATTATTTCCACTACAAACCTTGTTTGAATACTACAAAGTAAATAGGGAAATAATCTATATAATTCAATGTTATTTATTAATTTACTTCTCATAAACTAAATCACACTAGTTCAAAAGTGCTCCTCTTAATTCATCAATATATGCCTCAAAGTTAATAATATTATTTTCATTAATTTTTCTTATTATTTCACTTCCTATAATAATTCCATCAGAACCATTACAAAGGATTTCTTTTGCTTGCTTTGCAGTACTAATGCCAAATCCAACTTGAACAGGAATATCTGAATATTTCCGTATTCTATTAATCGTATTTATATAATTTGTTGGAATTTCCCCAATAGAACCAGTAGGGGAATTGCTTGACATAACATAAGCAAAATATGAATTATAATTCAGCTTATCTATTATTTCTTTATCTGTCATATCTTCATTATATATTTGAATCAATTTGTTAGAATTGTTCAAAAATTCATCTGGGCATAATAACGCATCGTATAAATCGCTATTTTCTAGTAGCGAATTATTTACAATGCCTTCATAATATGACATAATTACTATGGGTAGTTTGGGATATCTGTTTCTTATTTCTTTTAGCATGTTCAAACATTGAATTTTGTCAAAGCCGTCAACTTTAACTTTATTATATGTTTGAGAAATTACTTTTCCATCTAAATAGGGATTTTGAACAGGTATTCCAATTTCTAAAATATCAACTTGATTTTCAACTAATATATCAAGGTACTTTAGAAACTCACTAAAAGAAGGATATGCTAAAGTCATATAAAGTGTTAGTAATCTTTTGTTATCTTTTAAAACCTCCTTTAAATTATCCATTTATCCAAATATCCTTAAAATCCATCCTAAAATAGGTCCAAAGAAGGCATAATCAGTTTCACATAACACTCTCATAACATCTTCATATCCACCTATATATGGTATTAATAATGCCTGTCCAATTATTAAGATAAATCCATTAACTGTAGAACCAATAATTGCTCCTCTTCTACCACCAGTAGAGTTACCGAATATTGCTGTTACTGCTCCTGTAAAGAATGTTGGAATTAATGCTGGGAAGACAATGATAGGATATTTTAAGGCCCCTAAAATAAACATTCCTATAAGACTTGCTATCAAACTACATAAAAATCCTACGATTACTGAAGTTGGGTGACTAGGAAATAACAATGGTATATCTAATCCAGGCACTGCATCGGGTACTATTTTTTCGGAAATACCGTGGAAGGCTGGAACTATCTCTGATAACATCATTCTAACCCCTGCGATAATAATTGTTATCCATAAACCAAACTTTAATCCTTTCAAAATTGAAAAGGAAATTATATCTCTTCCACCACTGATTTGCTCACTAATGAAGGACGGTCCTGCAAGTACTGATATTAAAATAAATATTAATGTCATGATAACACTTAAAGCAATTGTAGTCTCTCTTAAAAATTCCAGTTTCTTAGGAAGTTTAATCTTTTCTAAATCATGATCTTTATTACCAAAAACTTTTCCTAATTTAGCCGAAATGAAACATCCAATTGAACTTGAATGTGCAATAGTATATCCTTCTGCCCCAGGAATGTTCTTTAAAAGTGGTGCCATATAAGCACATGAGAAAGTCAAATAAATACCTAGGATTAATGAACCTATTATAGTTATCATAACAGCAGATAAATTTGTTCCAACTGTAAGTAATGCTGCAATTAACCCTGCATAAAAGAATGATACATGTGCAGATAAGTGAATATATTTATATTTAGTGAATCTTGCTAATAGAACATTCACTAAAAATCCTAGTGCAAATATTAAGGTTGCCGCTGCACCAAAATCATTCATACTTGATCCAATAGAAGCACCAATATCTACAAATTGTGTTTCCATTCCAAAGATTGATTGTATCATAGGTTGCAATGGTGTTAACTCCATACCCATGCTTTGAGCACCTGTAGTAATAATCAAAAATCCTACCATAGTTTTTACAGTACCTGAAATTGTTTCATTGAAACTTTTCTTTTGTACAAGTAATCCTATTAATGCAACCAGCCCTATTAAAAATGCTGCTTCACTAAGAATCTTTGATAGAAAATACATTAATATATTCATACAATAACCCCCTAATTATTTTAATTTATCTATTGCTTTTAATAATTCTTTTT
Source organism: Clostridium sediminicola (assembly GCF_050402865.1). NCBI lineage: Bacteria > Bacillati > Bacillota > Clostridia > Eubacteriales > Clostridiaceae > Clostridium > Clostridium sediminicola. The sequence continues at coordinate 54,219 of NZ_BAABMF010000012.1, read as the reverse complement.
TTAAAAAAACCTTATCAGTTAAATTATCTATTCTAACAATTATGGCTGTTAAATTTCTTAGTACATTTGCAAAATCACTTGTAGTAATTATAATATCTGCCTCTCCAGGATTAATTGATCCAATATCTGTTGCATCAACCTTTGCTTGAATTTTTTCAGCTTTTAGAATTTGTTGAGTAAACACCTTCAACATCATACTGCTACCAACCCCTGCACCACACACTGTTAAAATCTTAATCATAAATATTCCTCCTATTCATTTTTTTGTATTCTTTACTTACAACCTTTACACTAAATAGCCATATAACTCTTCCTCACTGTTACTATGAATAATTTTTTCTAACACCCCCTCTGAACCTAGTAATTCCATAAGTTCAGCTAATGCTTCAATATGAAGAGCACTGTCAGTAGCTGCAAGCCCTATAACAAGTTTTACAGGATCATTTTTTTCGTGTCCAAAATTAATTCCATTTTTTAAAGTTATAAGCGCGATATTAGTTTCTTTTGCTCCATCTTCAGGTCTTGCATGAGGCATAGCAATCTGTGGGGCAATGACTATGTATGATCCTAATTCATGTACCTTATTGATCATAGCTTGTATATACTTCTCTTCTATTGCTCCAATATTTAAAAGTAATTCTCCTACCTTTTCTACAGCTGTTTCCCAATTTTCAACTTCTACATTTACTAATACTGATTCTCTTTTCACAAAATTTCTTATCATTTGTATCACCTCCCTTCAAATATTAAATTATATATGTCATTAGAAGTTTTAGCTTCTTTAATTCTCTTTAAATTATCTTTATCACACATAAAATCTATAATTTTAACTAAATCCTCCACATGGCTATTTTTATCTTTTGCTGCAAGAAATACAATTATATCGATTGGGTCAAATTTAGAATGATTAAAAGAAACTGGTTTTTCCAATATCAAAATTGATATTCCAGTTTTAAAAACACCTTTATCCCCTTTTGTATGAGGCATTGCAATACTAGGAGCTATTACTAAAGCCGCGCTATTACTTTCATAATCTCTTAGAATATTATCCAAATACAATTTAGATATATAGTCTTTATCTATTAATACTTGACTAGCTTTTAATACTGCTTCTTTCCATGAATTGCATAAAACATTTACTTTGATATTTTCTGGTGAAATAATTTCATTATTAACATTTGATTTTTTAGAATTCATAAATAACTTACTATTGTTAAAATAATTTCTAATTTGTGATTCTAACTCTGTTTTATTTTTCACCTCACAATTTGATTCAACAATTGAAAGAATATCTGAAATCATCATTTCATTTGTATTATGCAATGGTTTTAAATTTCCTTTATATTTTAAATACTGAGATAACACTTCAATTTCTTCTTTGCCCAATAAAAGTGAAACTTCAATTACAGGAATACTTTCACTTTTTATAGGAATTGTACTAATAATTAAATCTATAAATGGATTAGATAAATACTCATCTAAATGTTGATATGAAATAACATCTACTACTTCAAAATCTTCAAAATAATATTGCAATCTGGCTTTTAATAATCTAGATGTGCCAAGACCACTAGCACACACCAGTAATATTTTAGGACAGCTAACTAAGTTCTTTTGTTGTAAATGAAGTGCTGCTGCAAAATGCATTGTTATATATGAAATCTCATTTTCATCAAAGTTTATTCGAAATTTATCCTCAATTATTTTCAATGCTTCACCACATGCATTAAACAATTCTTCATATTCACATTTAATACTTTCAAGCAAAGGATTTTCAAAATAATTATTAAATTTTATTCTTTGAATAGCAGGAACCATATGCAAGAATATATCCTTTTTCAAAGAAATTGTATCCAAGATTAATACGTTCATTTCAAGTTGTACTTGTTCAACAATCAATTCTATTAAATTAAGTATATTATTATTTTTTTCACTATAATCTTCATAATTTTCTACCTCATTTAATCTAGCTCCCATTAAATGATATGTTATATAAGCAATCTCATCATCTGGAATTACTACCCCAAATTTCTCTGATAAGTTTATTGATATTTTTTTTGCCCATACAAATTCTTCTTTAGTTTTTATTATTTTTAGTTGGTTTGAGTCTATTTTTATATCTTTACCTACCTTTAATCTTTCAATTGCCAGCGCTATATGTGTGATGAGATTAGATAAACTTTCAAAACTAAATTCAACTTTCATAAAGTCCTGAATTATTTCAATTTGATTCCTTATATACTCGAGATCAATTTCAGGAAACCATGTTTTCATTGTTTTTATATAGTAGTTCATAGTATCATTCAAGACCAAATTACTTTTATCGTCTTTATAATTTTTTAATAAATATGAGATTAATCTTCTTCTATTACTTTCACTTCCTATAATTTGAATATAGCTATTTTCTCTTGAAAGAGTTAGATAATACTTTTCTAAAATCTTTTCACCAGCATTGACATCGTTTACTATAGTTGATTTACTAACTACTAATTTATCAGCTAAACTTTTAATATAAACTTTTGAAGAATTATTTAATAGTGTTAATAAAATTATTTTTATTCTTTCATCTGGTGAAAGCACATAATTTATATAGTCATTTTGATCTAAAAGTTCCTTTAGTCTTTCAAAATCAATTTTGTATATGTCTAAATAAATCCCTTTTCTTGGTTTCCTAATTAAAGGGATAAAATTATTCATTTTCAACCAGTGATCTATTGAATCTAAATCATATCTAATAGTCCTATTACTAACCTTAAAAGTTTTAGATAAATTATCAATAGTAACAAATTTATTTTCTTTTATAAAAACTTTTATTAAACTAATTTTTCTTTTGTCTAACAAGCAACCACCTCTTTGCCACATTTAATTTGCAAATAATGTTTTCAACTGGAATGACTAATATAAATATAGCACCATGATTCCACATTGTAAATCGATTATGCACTAATATCATGAAGAAATCCTTTCTAACAAATGTGGCAATTCATTGAACATTTCTAAAACTCCAATAGTCTCACATAGTCCATTTACTTTATATCTAAAACAAGTGCAATGGATTCCCTCCCACCCAATGTCATCAACTTAAGGGATATTGTTACTTTTTTAAATTTTTAAAATAATTATTTTTCAAGTTTTAAATATAATTTTAGATACCGCAAAAGACCATCTTTTTAAAATTATTACATGGTTGATTTATCCTTATAATTTGCTTACTATTAATTTCTTCTATTATTTTCTCTATACTTACTCCTTCCTTTATATTCTTTACGTGAATATTTTCTATTAGGTCTTACAGGAACTAAATTTCCCATGATTTCTTCAAACATCCATGTGTGTAATCGTTCAGCTTCTTCCAGGTCTTCTTCTATAGCTACTTTAATCATATATTCTCTAAAAGTACCTACTAAGACATTGACATTCACTTTATAATCATAGCACTAAACCGCTACCGCGGTGGTTTTAAAACCATCAAACATAGTATCATGCACTAAACTTAATATTCGCTATTTTGTATACAACCCTTTTAACAAGGAAATAATTTCTAGTTAAAAGGAGATGTTAAATATGACCAAAGAACAAATTTTACAACAACTTAATTTCGATATAGAACTTCGAGGTTTAAGCAAAAATACTCAAGATGAGTACTATACCAAAGTTAAACTATTTCAAAATTATTTTAATAAACCAGCAACTGAACTAAATGTAAGGCACATAAGAGAATTTTTTCATTATCTAACTACAGAAAAAAAGCTTACTTCTGAAAGTGTAAATACCTATAATAGCGCTCTTCGTTTCTTGTATGGTGTAACTTTAAACATCACTCTAAATTACAAACAAATACCTCGCCTCCGTCATCATCGCAAATTTCCTGAAATTCTTACCAAAGAAGAAATTCAAAATCTTTTTGATGCTTGCGACAATTTAAGAGATAAATGTATCTTAATGACTGTTTATGGTGCCGGCCTTAGACTTAAGGAAGTTGCTTGCCTAAAAGTTTCAGATATTGATAGTAAAAAAATGCAACTGCTAATTCGCAATGGTAAGGGATCTAAAGATAGATATGCTCTACTTTCACAATCTAACCTTGAGATATTACGAGTTTATTGGAAATCTTACAAACCTAAAGGTTGGCTTTTTTATAGTAGAAACCATACTGGTAATCACATTACTTCAAGAGCAGTTCAAAATATATTTCGTAAGTATATAAAAAAAGCTAAAATCACTAAAAAAGTTACACTACATACTTTAAGACATAGTTTTGCAACTCACTTACTAGAATCAGGCACAAACATATTTCACATCAAACAATTACTAGGTCATTCAAATATAAGAACAACCTGTGTCTATCTACATATACTCAAAATTGAATCTTTAAATGTAATTAGCCCTCTTGATACGCTAATAGAAACGGAGAAAACTAATGGCTGAAGTTCAAGATATCTTTCTAAAATACGGCTCAGAATATCGTTATAACCACAAACTTACCCTTGTACAACACAAAGCTATGTCTGCGATTGAAAATTGTAGAACTTCCAAGTTAGGTGGACATGTAGATATATGCAAAAATTGTGGTAGTACTCAAATTTCATATAATTCTTGCCTAAATAGACATTGTCCTAAATGTCAATCTCTTGCTAAAGAACGCTGGATTGAAAATCAAAAAAGCAATTTACTTAACATCGGATACTTTCACGTTGTATTCACCATTCCAGATACACTAAATATGATAGCTTATCAAAATCAGAAAGAACTTTATGCATTAATGTTTAAAGTTGTTGCTAAAACTCTTGATGAACTGGCATCAGACAAAAAATATCTAGGTGCTAAACTTGGATTTACCTCTGTGTTACATACTTGGGGACAAAATTTAATGCATCATCCTCACATTCACTGTATTGTACCTGGTGGTGGTCTTTCTTCTATAGGAAAATGGGTAAATAGCAAAAAGAAATTCTTTATCCCAGTAAAAGTTCTATCTCGCAAATTCAGAGGTAAGTTTCTATATCATTTGGAACAATTATACTACCAAAACAAACTTCAGTTTCATGGTAGTCAAGAGTACCTATCCACTGACATTGAATTTGAAAAGCTACTTTCCTATCTTTATTCAAAAGAATGGGTTGTTTATTGCAAACCTCCTTTTAAAAATGCTGCTTATGTAGTGGAATATCTAGGTAGATATTCTCACAGAGTTGCCATATCCAACAACCGTATCATTAATATTGATAACGGTAATATCACAATCAAATGGCGTGATTACAAAGATAAAAACAAAAGTAAACAAATGACTATCTCTGCTGACGAATTTATCCGTAGGTTTCTAATTCATATACTCCCGTTGAGATTCATGAAAATAAGACACTATGGCTTACTTGGTAATAGAAACAAAACTATAAAACTAAAAATCTGTAAAGAACTTACCAATACACCTATTTTAGTTAAAGAAAGACTTTCAACACTTCAACTGATTTTAAAAATTACCGGTAGAGATATAACAAAATGTCCACATTGTGGTTCAGAAAAACTAAGAAGAATTATAGCTCCTAGCAATTAACCACCAATCAATATCAAAATAGCATAGCTTTTGAATATGCCTCTTTATGGGGAGGGGGATTGTATGTCAAAATCACTTATCAAACTTTATTTTATATATTTTCTTACTATATATCAGAACTTTTTCCTTAAATACTATTTAAAATTATCCAGAATGAAATAATGCAAACCCCATAGATCTTGTTTAAATAACCGCGGTTTCGTACAATGACAATTATCCAAAGTTTGGCGTAGTATCAGCACTTAAACACTCAAGTCTTCATTTTAGGTTTGAGTGTTTTTAACGCCAATCTTCGTATAATTACCTAAACATATTGCGAATTACAATTCTTTACCATAAATCCATCTTTTCTTTATTGGTACAATTTTTTTATCAGTTAAAGGTAGTTGTCTTAAGTTATTAGAAAGTTCTGTAGGAGAAACATATCCCATTCTAAATATACTTTCTATGAATTCAAGTAATATTTTTAGGGCAACTTCATTTGAAGGATTCTCTAATAATTTCCACATTCTCTCATCATCGTAATCATGACTTTGACAAAAGCCATAATTACTCTGTATATACTTCCAATCTTTTAATGCCTGCTTTCTTTTTCTGGAAAAATCTTTATTCATTCTATCTCCTTTCTAATTCATCTTTTATACATAAGATCTACTAACTATTCTAATTACTACAGTTGATAGACAATATTTTTGAATTGCGAAATAAAAATACCGTAAAATCCATTTCTAGATAATACGGTATTTTAAGAAATTATTTGGTTTTATAGTTATTGCGCCTTAATAAGAAAAAATCGGCTTAACCACAATAAAAAGATTAGTTTAAATATTAATTTTTTATGTTTAAACTTCAAAATCACCATTTTTAAATATAGGTATTTCTTCATTGGTTCTTGTAATTCCTATTATTTCAAGGTCCTCTGTACCTATCATAAAATCTACATGTATACTCGAATCATTAATTTCAAGTCTCCCAAGTTCCTCATTTGACATATTCTCAATATTCTTTATACAGGGATAGGCGGCACCTATAGCTAAATGACAAGACGCATTCTCATCAAATAGAGTTTTGTAAAATATCGTATTCATCTTTGATATAGGTGAATTATAAGGTACTAAAGCAACTTCACCAAGGTAATGTGAACCTTCATCAGTTTCAATAAGTTCCTTTAGTGCCTCGTATCCTTTTTCAGCGTAAAAATCAACAATTTTTCCATCCTCAAAAGTAAGACAGATTCTTTCAATTATACTGCCATTGTAACTTAATGGCATTGAACTTACTACAGTTCCATTTATTCCAGTTTTTTTAGGTAGTGTAAATATTTCTTCAGTAGGTATGTTAGCACAAAATTCTATACCTTCTGGAGTATATGCAGAACCTGAAATCCATATATGATTTTCAGGAAGCTCTATTTTCAAATCTGTACCTAATGAATTTTTATAGTACATATATTTAAACTCATTGGAATTTAAAAAGTCCGAATTTATTTTTAAACTCCTTATGTGCTTGTTCCAAGAAAGGGCAGAGTCATTGTCTTCATCTATCCTCGTAACTTTAAATACAGCCTGCCAGAGTTTTTCTATTGCTTCATCTTCTGAAATATTGGGAAATACTTTTTTAGCCCAAGCCTTTGTAGGAAATGCTGCAATACACCAAGAATTTTTACCGGACATTTTTCTATTTGCGTATTCTTTCAGTGCAGAACTTCTTACTTTACTTGCTTTTGATATTCGTTCAGAATTTATATCTTTCATAAGTTCTGGGTCTTTAGTATCAATAGCTAAAAAAGCTGCACCTTCTCGTGCATATGATAAATAAAATTCCTTCTGCCATTCTGGAAATTCTTCAAACACCTCTACTTTTGCATATAAAAACTTAATTTTAGAAAGCAATTCATCCACCCATTCCACAACTACATCCTTAGCCCCTTCTTCATATGCAATTTTTGTGATGGTTCTTGTAAAGGCCGCACATTCTATAGGTGAAGTTATTACAAGTGTTTGATTTTTTTGAATATTTACTCCAGATTTTACAATAAGACCAGCATATTTTTCTAGTAAATTGTTATCCATATCACAACTCCTTTTATAATAATTATTAGTTGCACAATATCTTATAATTTCGACTTAATCCATATGAAAATTATAACAGATTTTTCATATTACTACATCACTATCTTTCTATAATAGTAAATATTTGCATATTTAAAATACCCTAAAATCCATTGCTGAATAATACGGTATTTCAAGAAATTATTCCGTTTTATAGTTATTGCTCTTTATATGAAAAGTGCATATAAGTCAATCTACTGTATACTCATTTTCTTCTTTTCAAAACTACAATAACATTTAATGCAAAAATAATAAAGCTTACAATTGAAATGCCTAAAAGTATGCTAAACCAAGTATTATGGCCTAATGCATTATTGTCTGCTAATACACCCTGAAATATTAAACCTGCTAACATTGCTATGCCACATAAAATATCAATAACCAAATCAATTCTTAGTATTAATTTGCTAATAGAATTACCGTTAGGTAAATTCTTTCTAATAGATACTGCTTTATAAAAATTCAAACTTACAATTATAAACAATACTATATAAGCAAAAAATGTAAATTCAAAATAAGACATAACGTCATCCAAAGGGTTGACTAACATTTTATAACCTCCTAATATGATACAACTAAATAATTTGATTACCAATCTTCTGCAAGAAATATTATCTCATTTCTTTGCTTGCTAATAGCAACAAGACTTAACTTACCATGATTCCAATTGTTAGGCTCATAAGGGTTACTATTGATTAGATAAATTGTAAAGTCTTCTGGTAAATTCATATAACCAAAAGTACTAAAAGAACCTAAAAATACACCATTTTTTTCAACTTCACTATCACTTGCTTTTCCAATCCACTTTGCTTTTTGTGAAAATTCGTCAATATAACTATTAATAGAGTCTAAATCCGTTTTAAATTTTAAATCAAAATTTTCACCACCCTGCATAAAAGCTGGATTATATCTAAATACAATATCTTTTGCGTTACCTGGAATTCTACCAGGAAAGTATTTTGTTAATGAGTTATTTGGATAATCTGTTAGTTTTAATACTCTTTCATATTTATCTATATCAGTTGTTTGAGTTGTTACTGCGTCAAAAGCCATAAAAACAAATACAAATAGCATTGCAACACTCAAAACCAAAATCAAGACACTTGTTATTACAGATGAAACAACAATTTTTAATTTTTCTGTTACAGTGAAAAAAGTGATTATTGCAAAACAAACAGATGGCACTGCAAATAATAACCCCTCATAATAGTATGGCTCAATTGATTTCACAGTTACTAAGAAATATGCTCCTATAAAAAACACAAAAGATATTATTGTCATTATTGCCGGGAAAGGTGCCTTTTTGAAAATCAATGATAATTTACTTATTTTCATCGCAATCACTCCATTCCAAGTTGTCACCAGGCTGACAATTAAGTCCCTTGCAGATTTTATTCAGAGCTTCAATGATAATAACAGCTTTGAGCCATTTGGATAGTTTATACTGATTCATAATAGTTCCCCCTCAACAATTAATACCATAATTATACTACCTAATTTAATAAAATCCAATATGTATTTATTGAATAACGATAATATTTTACTCTTTTAAAATAAACTTTCTCATGATTTCAAAAAAAAGGGAGAATTGAAAAGCCAATTTCCCATTTGTAATCCGAAAATCCCATTTTGTAATTGAAATTTTAGTTTTGTAAACAAAAATCACTTTTTGTATCTGAAAATCTAGTTTTGTAAACATAATTCCATAGGTGAATTATCATTTTACTATTATTTTTGTGTACAATTCTAATACCTATTTCCAATCTCTCTACCTTAGTTGAATTATTTTCCCAATTATAAAATGCTCTATAAAGTACTATCTTGCCTTCAAGTAACTTCTATTTATTAAGTACCAGTAAGCACTCCACTGGGTACCCAAAAGAACAATTTGGAGGACAGTACCATTAATAATAGAAAAATGTTTTGCAATAATCCTAATTGCAATCATAAAACCTTTGCAGAAGCTTATGATTTTTTATCTCCCAAAGGTAAAAAAACAAAACGATTAGAAGATGAGGGTAAAAGTACAGTTTGCAATCTCTTAAAAAAAAGGAACGGAAATTCTAAATAAAGATACTATCACTAAGATATGTATTGATGATTTTGCTATAAAAAAGAGACATATGTATGGTAGTATTATGATAGATATTGAAACACATAAAATTATTGATATCATCAATTCTAGAAATTTAGAAGATGTAAAACAATGGTTAAGTACTTATAAAAATCTACAAGTCATTTCAAGAGATGGTTCTATAACTTATAAAAATGCAATTACATTACCACATCCTTCCACTATTCAAGTAAGCGATCGTTTTCATCTATTAAAAAATCTAACCGATTATTGTAAAGATTATTTAAAAAATAAATTTAAAGCTAGTATTATTGTTAGTGAAGAACTTAAGAATGAATCATCCTCAAGTTCTAAAATCCTATCTATAGAAATAAAAAATAAACATTTGACTTTAGAAAAGAAATGGAAAAAAGCAAATGAGTTGCTCTCACAAGGGATTACTAAAAGTTTAGTCTGCAAACAATTAAATATGAATATAAATGTTTTCAATAAACTATTATCATTAAATAAAAAGGAACTTGATGTATATTTTAAAAATACATTAGAGTTGCGTCAAGAAATAAAACGAAGCGAAAAATGAAATTGGTTAATAAAGCAAGAGATTTATATACTAAGAAATCTTCTATGACAAAAATAGCTGAAATCTTAGCTTTAGATAGACGAACTGTTAAAAAATATATTGACCCTGATTTTACACCAACAGTTACTCGTCGTTCTACAAAAAAAAGTATATTGGACCCATACAAAGATAATATTTTCAAATTATACCAAAAAGGTAACACATATAAGACTATACACAATATCATTTCACAGAAGGGCTATAAAGGTTCACAATCTAACCTTAGACATTATTGCTAAAATTTGAAAAAACAGACCAATACGTTATTTAAGTTTTCCATTAATTCGTAGTATCTTTGAATTGCGAAATAAAAATACCATAAAATCCATTTCTGAATAATACGGTATTTTAAGAAATTATTCGGTTTTATAGTTATTGCGCCTTATATGAAGAATATGAATTAATATTGTTATTGATTTGACGATACTATTTCTGTTTTTTTTATCTCATAAAAACCTTTATTAGGGTTAATGGTTAGTTTTGTATTCGCTAATATTTCTTGCTTCTCACTATCAATGATTTCTAATTGTATATTAAAAGGACTTTTTATATCAACAACTTTATCATTTTCAATGGCACTCCACAATACAGTTTCACCTTGATTTTTTACCTCTTTTCCTAAATGAGCAAAATCGCTAATAAATTCTCCGTAATCAGTAATCCAATGATACTCTAATTTAGTATATTTCTTCTTAGATTTAAAATCGGGTGTCATCTTAATTCCCCTTGCAGAAGACATTACTGGAGTATATGTATTTCTGTCAGTAATTATTGAAACAGTATTATTCGTTTTTTTGCAACCAACAAACAACATTAACAATATTAAAGTAAATCCTAATATAAAAAATAACTTTTTCATATTATACCCTCCTGATTATAAAATATAGAATTTTCTTATGTTCATCTTATCTTATAACTTCGACCTAACTCTATAGAAATTATAACATATTTAACATAACTATATATCCATAATAGTTAATATTTTCATTTTTAATACCGTATTATTCAGTTTTCAAAGAACAAATTATTCGTGTTAACGTATTTATTAATTAGTACGCCTTTTATTCAAGTTGTCTACTAGGCATTTTTAATGAATGCTTAGTAGACACTATATTTGAATTGCGAAATAAAAATACCGTAAATTCCATTAATGAATAATACGGTATTTGAAGAAATTATTTGGTTTTATAGTTATTGCGCCTTATAAGAAAGGTGTGAATTAACTGATTTCCTTATTAACATAGAATCATAACCCAAAATTCAATTTTCCCAATCTCTGATATTCTTTCAAAAGAATTAACTTTTTTGAAACCTACCCGTTGATATACTTTTATTGCACGTTGATTAAAAGTTGCTACTGTCAAACGAAACCCTTTTGCCGATAGTTTATTTCGGGCAAATTCTAACCCACTACTTAAAAAATCAAGCCCTAATCCTTGACCACACAGATTTGGTTTTATTCCCAAACCAATATCAGTAATATCTTCGGAATCATAAACACCAAATCGGTTCCCTACTGGAACTTGAGCAGACTCACCAAAGCAATAGTACCCTACAAGATTATTTTCTCTGTCCGAAACTGAAAAATAATGACCATTAAGAAGTTCATTGATACAGTTATCACTTTCATCCATACTATAAATCGAATAGGATTCTTTATAAATCCATTTTGAAATTTTCTTTGCTTCATCATAATTCATTTGTTTTATATTTAGTTCCATGTTAAAGCCCACCTTATTTTACAATGTCTATACACTCTTTTATTCATATTAATCATAAGTAACAGTTTCGTCATATCTTACTGTTGCGTCACAAATTAAGAATAATGTGTATAAAATATTATAATATACATTTTATTTTTATCGGTATTTTATCTTATATTCACTGCTTATCTCAATATTGTTTTTTACCATGTTCCAAACAGGACATGAATATTCTTCCATATTTTTTATAGCATTTTCAATATCATTTGGCTGTACATCATTTGATGCAAGTTCAAATCTCAATTGTATACTTTTAAAATATTTTGGTAATGTTTCTCTTCTTTCACCTGATGCAATTACGTTTATTTCAGATACATTCTTACTCATATTCCTTAGTAATAAAGCCAAAGTCATTCCACTGCAGGTTGCTAAACTCATAAGAAATAACTCAAGTGGAGTATATCCATCGCCATCACCTAAAGGTTGTACAGCATCTATAAACACCTCATTATTATCACGAGATACTCCTGAAAATTTCACCTTGTCATTTATCAAATCTGCTCTTGCTGTTAATTTGTTACTCATAATAAACCCTCCTGATAGAATTCATTTTATAGTTCGTAATTTATTACTGTTGCGTCGTAACTTAAGAAGATTATGTTATATTCCGATTTGGTTGTAGATTATTTACGGATATATACATCATGTCGTAGACTTTTGCTATTTAGCCATTGTACCAATAGATTTTGAATTCTAAACCTATCTTCAATTGCAATTACTTCCCACTTATTATTATCAATACAATATCTATTCTTAATATGTTCTATTTCTCCATAAACCAATACATCGAGATACTCTACTCCTGGCATTTCAACTTCGATAGGTACAATAGAATTATTTTCAACAAAATATATCATTGCTGTCCGACCATGACTTTTCCAATGGAAACCATCCTTGTCACCATTTATTTTGTCTTCCACAATCAATTTTAAGTAGATATCTTCGTTTCTCATAGAGACCTCCTATAATACACATTTTATTACAATTTCTAATTAACTCATATGGAAATTATAACAGATTTCTCATATTTCTACATCACTATATTTCTACTATAGTAAATATTTTAATTTTTTAAATATCGTATTATTCAGTTTTCAAAGAACAACTTATTCGTGTTAACATATTTATTAATTAGTACGCCTTTTATACAAATTGAGAACTAATTAAAATTATAAAGGTCGATACCTTAAGGCTTTAGATGTTTTTAATTTATGAGAATAATATTGAATATTGTATATACTATTTTAAACTAGCTAGGGTGGGCAATCTTGTACCGTTCCATAAAGAATACTGCACCTTTAAACTCATAAATAAGGAAATGTCAGGATCTTGTCCACGCTTCCCTAGTCTATCTCTACTTATCCCAACTTCTAGTGCGAGTGGCGGGTGGCAATGTCATCAACTTAAGGGATATTGATGTTTTCCGAATTTCAAAAATAAGCATTTCTTAAGTTTTAAATATAATTTTAAATACCACAAAAAGACCATGTAATGGATAATTATTACATGGTTAATTCATACATATAAATTAGTTGTTTTGAATTTCTTCTATTATTGTCTCTATACTTATTCCTTCCTTTATATTCTTTACGTGGATATTTTCTATTTGGTCTTACAGGAACCAAATTTCCCATGATTTCTTCAAACATCCATGTGTGTAATCGTTCAGCTTCTTCCAGGTTTTCTTCTATAGCTAGTTTAATCATATATTCTCTAAAAGTACCTACTAAAACATTGACATTGACTTTATAATCATATTTCAAATTTGGATTTTTTTGCTTGTCTACTTTTAAATTAGCATCATTTTTTAGGTCTTCTGCCATATTATATACAAGGATTTGAGAATAAAAATCTTGTTCAACAATAATTTTACTTTTACCAGAAATATTTTCAATATATAACTTATTCTTAATAACATCATATGCAATCTCTATTCCCCAGCGTTCAAAATATAATTTCCCCATTTCTTCTGTATTTACATCTTCAAATGGAATATTTGTCAGTAAATACTCATCTTCACTAGTTTCCAATGTTATCTTCACCATTCTTACTGAAAGAGACTTAAGTTCTTTTCCCTTATTCTTCATATTCATATCTGATATTCTTGCAAGCCTGTTATATGAAAGTTCTAATTGTATTAGTTCAACATTTGTTTTCATTGATTTACGCTCAAAATTAAAAGTATTTCCTTGAACTCTAAAAAGATAAAAGATAGGATAATCCATTAAAAACAGTAACATTTGGATAGATAAATAACCTCTATCGAAGATAGTAATAATCTTGTTATCCTTTCCTAATATTGAGTACATATTTTCAATGTTTTTTTTGAGCTAATTCACGTTCAGGCATACTATACTTATCTATTATTGCATCAATCATAATATTGTTTTTTACATCATTTATTCCTGAGGCAGTAGCTCTTGTTGTAGATCTAACGCCTTCTTTATTTGATTTTTGTCCTCCGAACTCTTTACGCAATTCTTCTGAATTTGGTAATTGCAAAACGGTTCCATCTACTGCAGTTACAATATAATCTTTCAACTTTCCAATTTCAGCATATTTATAAATTGACTCAACATATTCATTGTTTAATTGTATAAACATTTTTGAATTTAGTTTACGTCTTTGTTTTGAAAAGGCTTGTTTACTTGTTCGCAACTCTCTTCTGTTAATTTCCTTATAATAATTATTTATCTCCATAGTAGTTGTTTTACCTCTCTTATTTAAGATTATACGTGTCATATCTTCGAAGCTCATTTTTCTTTTTCTTATAAAATCTCTTTCTGACATTCTACCTATATCTTTTATTCTATCTAAACTTATTTTATTGAAATTTTCTCTTATTCTATCAAATGCTTTTATCATTAGTTTACCTCTGGTTGTCATTTAAATATATTCTGTTCTTATAATAGTGTACTATAAATCTTTATTCAAATAGAAAAAAGAATTCTTTTTATCAAAAAGAACTCTTTTCTTAAGTTGATGACATTGGGCGGGTGGGATATGAATTTAATTGATTTTTAGACCCTCAAAGCCCTTCTTCATTGGCATCTTTTACGGGTAGAACAGCTTGCAACATGATTGTACGGGCATGACAATATAATTGCTTGTACATGCTATCATTTGTTGGAAGCTAGTCCACCTACCCCATGTACAATTATAACACCTATTTTAACTCTTTCTACCTTAGTTGAATTGCTTTCCCATTTATAAAATGCTCTATAAAGTACTTTCTTCCCTTACAGTAACCTCTGATTCTAAAGTACCAACTTCATACCCAAAAGAACAATTTGGAGGACAGTACAGTTCTTAAGCTACAGCTGGCTTGAAGAATCGAAAGACAGATAGAGCTTTAGAAAGTTCAGCAAAATAATGAAGTTCGTTAGGTGGTGGAAATAGTGCCAAAAGTAAAATAATAAAATGCTAAATCACTATATATAGGAATACCACATACTAAAAAATATATAAATACTTACTCTTATTAAAAAGCATATTCATCTTTACAAATAAAACTAGACTAAATAATAAATCCAACCAATTCAACTACTTTACTACTAGATAGTACTAAACGAAGGATGGACAAGCTTACAGCAATTTTAAAAGTTGATGTTAGTATAATAATGTAGACACAGAAATCAGGACACTATAAAATGTATGAAGGAAGGATGTGTCTATAGATGACAAAAGAAACAAAATATTATTCAGAAGAATTTAAAAATACTATAGTGGAACTCTATAACACTGGTAAAACATTAAGAGAATTAGCTAGCGAATATGGCGTGTCAAAATCAACAATAGGAGTATGAAGCAGATGATGATAAGGCAGTAACAGTAGCTCAATATCAAGCAATGCTAAAAAAGATGCCTAGACTTGAAGAGGAAAATGAAATATTAAAAAAGGCCATGGCCATATTCGAGAAGAAAATAAGCATTTGCATAATATTAAGATAATGTGCAAACTACTTAGTGTTTGTAGAAGCTCTTATTATAAATATTTAAATAAAACCGAAAGTAATAGAAGTATCGAAAATAGAAAGTTTGAGGATATAATACTGAAAATATACCATAAGTCTAAAAAACGTTATGGGGCACCTAAGGTTCATAAAGTTCTTATAGCTAAGGGACTTAAAATCAGCCTCAAAAGAGTTCAAAGATTAATGAAAAAACTAAGTATAAAATCTATTGTTGTAAGAAAATTTAAACCCTATTCATCTAAGAATAAAGTAGAAGAAAGAGAAAACGTTTTAAATAGAGATTTTTCTACCAATACTTTCAATGAAAAATGGGTAACTGACATTACATACATTTATACACTTCGTACTGGGTGGTGTTATTTAGCATCTGTTTTGGACTTATGCACAAGGAAAATTATTGGTTATTCTTTTTCAAAGAGTATGGATACAGAGATGGCTATAAAAGCTGTGGATAATGCGATTAAGAATCAGAAGCCAACTGATAAAGTTGTGCTTCATAGTGATTTAGGATCACAATATACAAGCTGTAATTTCAAAGAATTTGTAGATGCAAATAACCTGCTTCATTCCTTTAGTGGCAAAGGAAACCCCTATGATAATGCATGTATAGAATCCTTTCATGCTTCCTTAAAAAAAGAGGAAGTAAATCTAGTTACATATTATGATTTCGATGCTGCAAGACTAGCAATATTCGAATATATTGAGTCTTGGTATAATAGAAAAAGAATTCACAGTAGTATTGGGTATCTCACCCCTCAAGAATATGAAAATGAACTAAAAAAATCTGCATGATAAGTCCGATTTTTTGTGTCTACTATATTGACATAAATCCAGATTTTGGACATGACTAAATTAAGTTTACGTAGGATTTATCTTTACTGAACATTTCTAAAGCTCTATCTGTCTTTCAATTCTTCAAGCCAGCTATAGCTTAAGAACTGTATAGCCCTACAATTTGTTCTTATGGGTACCCGATGGAGTGCAAAAGATAAAAGAAAAAAGATTAAAAGATAATCGGTATTTTGTGGACTTAACCTCCTAGGCAGTTCCACAAAATGAATTGGAAGCTTCCCACCCGCCCTCCAATGCTAGTTACTAGAGACTTGAACTTTAATTCAAACTAGAATGAGGGGATTTATAAGATTGGGAAAGCATCTAGAAAACTGAATCAGTAACTATTGATCATAGATTGTTACATGAATTAAAAATATACTTATAATAATGTTGCTTATCGAATAAATAATGGGTCAACTTAAATATTGAAAGTTGACCCATTATTTCGCCTTATATGAAAAAGATGAAACGACTACAACCATAAATCTTATTAATTATTTTAACTGTTTTTGCTATTTGTTTCTCAAAAGTCCATAATACAATGCTTCATTCGCATTTTTTTTTATAATATTTCCATTCAATATAACTCATAATTATTCCATACAAAGGTGTTCCAATGCTCACAAGAATAAACCAACCTTTAAATGTTTCTTTATAAATAAAACCAAACCGTATAAATGGATAAAATACCCCTATAAGAAAGCTAATTGCTCCATAACAAAATAACCCCTTTTTAACTATATGAGACAATAATCCTTTACTTTTCATTTTATTCCATATTGCTAAACGGTTTTGTCGTTTAGTAGTAAGTTCCTTTACTATTCCAATAATAATAAATATAAAACTAAATAAATAAATCAAACTAATGTTTCTGTTATTTTCCAATTTCAATCACCCTCTTCTTAAATTAAATTCACTATATATGAATAAGGTGAACTTATTTAATTTTTTTTAATAATCGAATAATACCTCCAATAATAAACCCTAGTCCTATTATAATTTCAATTACATTACCAAGTATAGTTTGAATACTAAAATCACTAACTAAATCACATATTGTAGGTATTAGAAATGTAGAACCTATAATCAAGGATACTATTGGTGAATTAAGCAAATTTTTTGAAGGAATTGGAACTTTACCTGATCCAACAAAATAACCAGGATTGTTAGCGTTCTTTTGACATTCGTTTATTTCTTTTAACTGTTTTTCTAAAGGATTTAATTCTTTATTATTATCTTGATTATTCATCAATTTTTCCCCTTTTAAAAGTTCATGATATTTTACGAAGATGAATTAAGAAATCATAATCTTTTTACTAAATTATATACAATATAGATAATATTATCAATAAAAATACTTATTAAATGTATGTAAATAAGAAGATAAATACCTGGGCTAAAGAAGCATACAAATTCCATTACAGCAAGCTGATATTACATTTGAATACTCCCTTAGCCCAGAAATGATTTGAATAAGGAAGAATTATTTAAAAGCTAAATTGCTTACACCAAATAAGCTCTTAAATAATTTCTTGATTATATAATTCCACCATCAAGACAAGAATTACAAGCTATCTACCACAGCATGCAATTCTTGTCCTGTTTCTTCTTTATATACAGACTACAATATTTATCGTTTTTCCTATAGTGCCAATAAAAGTTTCAGGTGACAAGCAAAACATACTCTCTTCGCCAGTATGCCAAGCTTTTCCCCTTTGTGCTATTTACTAGATTTCTGCATTTTACTTAATCACTGCAGTAACTTCTTCACCAACAGTATTTTCGGCTGAACACTTCTAAAAGGTCCAGTTCACTTTCATTCTTCAAGTCAACTGGACCTTTTAGAACTGTACAGCCTCTTTTATTATCAGAAAATCAGAGTAGACCAGGACGGATTGACAAGCTAAGTAACTATTAAAGTGTACTAGCCTACAATAGATATCTCAGTTCAGTAAATATTTTGAACATGTCAAAAAATCATTAATGACTGATATTTTTGACATATTCAAATTAAATTTCACGGTAGAATCTATAATGCAGACAGGTCCACTTTAAAAATTACAGCAAGCTTGTCCATCCTTTGTTTGTACAAAAGGAAAAGATTATTCCTATCTGCTACCTTTGGTTGGAGATATCTCAGCTCAATAATTAATTTACACATGCACCATAACTCGCTGTTACCCGAGATTTTAGTACATGTATAAATTAAATTTCGCAGTAGAATCTCCTAGGATGTTACCAAAGGTAACTTAGAAATAATCTACAGAATTAGTGAATGTAATTATTTTACATTATATCACTTAATAATTGTTTATCAAATACTACAAGAAATAATATAATTATATTTATTTGATTGTTCTATTGGTTATATAGATATTACTCCTATACCTAATTTTAATACTTTCTATTCATATTCTGGCACTATTCCCATCACCCAACAAACTGCATTGTCGGATAGATAAATCAACTCCAATTTATTCTTTTGGGTACCCGATGGAGTGCAAAAGATTTAAATGAATTTAAGGAAATTTTAGATACTCCACAAAAGGACAAAGGGGACACGCATATCACAACGCATTTCCTCCTTTGTCCTTTTGTTCCGTATCTAAAATAAGTGCATTAGAATCCAGCCCACCCACCCTTTTGCTAGAATACCTGATTTACTACATTAGACTGGGGCGGGGTGGACATGCTTCCAATATTTGATTTCATGTACATGTACTTTCAGTGACAAGCACATATATCAACATTACAAGCTTGTCCACCCCTTCGTTTTAACTCTATTGGTATCTTAGATAAAGTGTACCCACATTGTGATTTCCCTTTATATCAGATAAATAATAAAAAACATCTACAGAATTCTTCTATCCAAATTATCTACCTCACCTTATTTCAAAGTATCTAGTGTTTCATAATATTCAAAAAATTAATCATACTATTTTGAATCAATGTAAACTACATTTTCACTATATTTTATTTTTAAATCGTTAGGTAATTTTTCATAGATATATTCTGGTACTCCAAACTGTTTAACTTCTTTTACCTTTCCGTTCTCATATAAATCCAGTTGATCCCAATAAACAATAAATAAATCAAATTGCTTTTCATGAATAAAATCTACCCAACCATCTGCAATAATTTCATCCATGGAGTTAAAAACTTTTATATCAGAATAATTATCAATACAACTATCACCCACTCTTGAACATCTTCCCTCAATACAACTTTCAGACCAGTCATATTTTAAGATTTGATTATTAATTCCATAATGTCTAATATCATCACTTAATTGCCTTTCAACTTCTTCTCTTAGTTTTCCATCCATAAGATTCGAAAAACCAAAAATATTATACTTAGGTTTTATCATTTAACACCTCTTTCTGATAACAATAATAAAAATTTTAACCTCTTAACTCACTTCACCTTTTCTAATCTATACTCATACTCTTTTTAATCTTCATCCTCCCTAATCTGTTTGTTATCAGTATTACTGATATAACCTTTCTCTTTAAGATCTTTTAAAATACATAATGGAGGTTCATTATCGGGATGTTTAGAATGTTCACATGTGAATTTTTCTCCTAATTTACATTCAATCTTTGAAGGTCCAACAACATCTCTTTTATAATATATTTCTCTTTTTCCACATCCTTCTCCAGGACAAATATTATCATAAAAATTAAGCAACTCTGTAAAGTAATATTTATTAGGAAAAGCTTTATAAAAATCGCCTTCTATATATAGTCTATATTTAGGTAAGCATATATCACTCATGTCTTCTGCTATTTTTTCTCCACTACCAAAATGTTTAATAATATGTAAATTACACGTTTCTTTCTTATCACACCATTTAGGATTACAGTAGTATGTTCTCATTTTAACCTCTCCTATACTTTATTCTTTAAAATATGAAACTATCATTCCTTTACTATTTATTAACTGACCTTCATCTTCACTCTCATTATTCCATACATAAGATTTGCTCCATTTAATATCACCATCAGCTTTACCACTGGCAACAGTTATTGAATCACCTGCCTTGATAATATAATCCTCAAAATCATATTTTTGATTACCAGTTACAGAAACTAAAGTCCACCCTTCTAAATTTACATCTTTATCAGAATTATTTTTAATAGTTACAATTTCTTTAACTTTATCAATATCAATAATTTCAATACCACTGTTAGAATTAGTTGAGCTGTTCTCTTCTTGATTCATATTACCTAAATTAGAATCATTATTACTATCTGTATTAAAATTATTATTCTCTGAATCATTACCTGATAAATAACTTCCAGGATTACAATTGAAAGTAATATTTTCACCATCACTTATAGCTATTATAGTAGAACATTCATCAGTTCTATATACAGGAATACCGTCACTTTCTAATCTATTAATTACTTTCTTATGGGGATGGCCATAGTCATTCATTCTTCCAGCACTTACTATTGCATACTTCGGTTTTACTGCAGCAAGAAATTCTTCTGTTGTTGATGATCTACTACCGTGATGGCCTAATTTTAAAACATCAGCACTAAGATCTATTCCATTATTAATCATATCTTTTTCACTTACATCTTCAGCATCCCCAGTAAATAAAAAGCTATTATTATCAAAGGTAAGCTTGATACAAACACTATAATTATTAGTATCTTCGTAATCACTAGCATTTGGAGCTACTATTTCCCATGTAGAATCTCCTAAGCTATAGCTTGTCCCAACTTTAGGTACAGTTATCTTCAAATTCTTATTTTTTATAGAATTAATCACATCTTTATAAGTCCTTGTTGTTGCTGTTACTTTAGGCATAATAACTTTACCAATATCAAAATTATCTATAACAACATCTATACCACCAATATGATCCTCGTGTGGATGTGTCGCAATGACATATTCTAATTTATCAACATATTGTGATTTTAAATATTCTTTAACTACCTCAGCTTTATCATTCTTTCCAGCATCTATAAGCATATACTTATCTTCACACTGGATAAGAATTGCATCCCCTTGTCCAACATCTATATAATGTACTTTTAAATTACCGCTTAGATTATCATCTGAATCAACAACAGTTTCAGAAATTTTGGTACCTTTACTTTCATTGTCTACTTCACTTGTATTTTCACTTACTATATCATTTGATATAGTTTTTTGTGAATTATTTTGACATGCTGTTATATTAATCATGGCAAATATCAGCATTAATAATATTGAGATCTTTGCAAACATTCCTTTTGAATTATTGGTTTTATTTATCATTTCATTGTCCCCTTTTTATTAATTATCAACTAAGCAAATTTAATTTAAATTCTGCTAGATATCTGCTTTCTACCTACTATTCTAAATCAAATTCATTGTTTTGTTAAGCTATTAACTTATTCCATAAAGGATGAACAATTACAATATCTATATCTAATCTATCTACCTTTTTTGAATTGTTTAACCAATCAAAAAAACTCCATAAACATTAGAATCTATATTCTTGAAGTGATTTGAAGTACGACGCAAAAATACCATAAAATTACAAAAATCATACAGTACTTTAATAAATTATTCGCTTTTCATAGTTGAATCGTTAAATAAGAATATTCAATAACTATAATTTTCTCTATACTAATGCACATATCTCTTTTATTATGTCTTGACGCACCCATATCAAGCTACTTTTTATTTATATCTCTAATTTTTTGTTG
Organism: Clostridium sediminicola; assembly: GCF_050402865.1. Lineage (NCBI taxonomy): Bacteria > Bacillati > Bacillota > Clostridia > Eubacteriales > Clostridiaceae > Clostridium > Clostridium sediminicola. The sequence goes on along the minus strand of NZ_BAABMF010000012.1, from coordinate 31,588 downwards.
TATGATCAATGACTTATCATATTTAAGAAGTTTCATAACATCTACCAAATTTTCATAACCTGATAGATATAGTATATCTAGTGAAGCTAAACGCATATACTCATCTTCATCCTTGATTTTCAGAAGAGCAATAGTAGTAGCTTTCTTTACATCAAAATTATATAGCGCCAATAGAGCTCTCCTTTGAACATATTTATTATTATCTTCAATAAATTTTAATAAATATCTTTCCCATTTCTTCTTCTGTTTTATTCCAATCATTGATGCAATTTGCCATCTTGCTTCACTTTGTATATGTGTAATTGAACACTGGATAATGAATTCAAAATCATTATCATCTAACGATGTTACACATTCATCAAGCAGTGTTTCTCCCTCATTATCTAAGGCAATTACATCTAACAATAAACTAACCAATCTTTCCGAGTTGTGTCCTCTTTTAATAAATCTAACGGCATTATTGAAACAAATTATAAGAGGTATCCAATTGGGATAATCAACTTCCCATTCACCATAACCTCTGTCCATAGAGTATTGTTCTGGTGATTTACCTGACCAATCCCAAAATTTATTTAGTTCTATTTCTAAATTATTTTCTATATTTCTGATTTCTCTCACCAACTATATTTTTTTATTTTCGTATACGAGCCAATACAACTATGCTATGTAGTAATTATGTTTTGAGTAATAAATGTATAAAGCATTATCTCTTACTGTTGCGTCATAGATTAAGAATATTGTGAAACAAATTAATCATTCACATTAATCTACTCATAAATTTTCCCCATATAGATTATTTGAGCACACCTTTTCCATGGGTTATTTGGCTTTTTATAAAATTTCAATCCATTTTTTGAACATTTCGCCCACGTACAAGCCGAATCTAAAAACCCTTCAATAGTATCATTTTGCCATTCATCAATTACTTTGTTTTTAATTCTGTCTTTCATTAATACCTCAATGAAACCTATGAACGTATTTTCATCTTCAACTTCATCTACCAATTCAAATAAAGTTTTTTCTTCCAATATATATAACCTCCCATATGACAAGATTGTACCTTAAATAGTATCCAGTCTTAAAGGCTCACCTTTATTTTCTCCAATACCATTGTCCCATGCTTCCCGCTCTATTGAAGTAATCATATTTTTTTCTCTTGGAGCATTTAGTTTTCTTTTTCTGGATAAATCAAATATCCCCCAACATTCACCATCTACGATTAATCCAGTTCTGTTTGAATCGTCTGACCATATAATAAAGACATTTTTACATTCTTCTATTGGAGGATTTATTTTATTATAGATCCATAGATGATCAACTATTTGATTAAACTCTCCATCTTCGTTAGAACTACATAAGTACATATAGCCAGTTTCCCCATTATCCTCAAAAACAGTAGTCCACTTATCGTTTGGCGAAGGAGAATCTATGACATAACTCTCTTCTTCTTGGTTTAAATCACTATTCATAGTTACCTCCTAAAAATATATTTAGATTTACTTTCCATGATTATCAAATGAATTATTACACCATACCTTACTGTTACGTTGTAACTGTAAATGAAGATTATGCTCATAATCCCCAATCATTGTATGTATAATACACATTATGAGATATAGGTTTATAATCTGTGCAAAAATCAAGAAGTTTTCGGCTCCTTTTTCTAAGAACATCGTAATCTTCTGTAAAAATTTTACATATTTCACTCTTATTATTAAATATCATGTTTTTTAAACAAAAGATTTCATTATCATTATCACCGTATGGACAGAAATTACCATGTCTGCAAGATTGACAGCACGCAATGCTTATGTTTGGCGGAATTACTCGCTGTAAATTAATTATTGCAAATTCAGTATCATCAGATGCATTAGATATAAAACGATGGTTTTCAAAATTGATTTCATAATGAATGTTCTGTATTTCATTTTTATTTGATTGTTGATAAATCACTTTTGTAGGTATTACAGACAGTATATCGTCAATTATATAATTCACATTCAGAGTATATTCTTTCAACGATATAACCTCCCCTAATATAAAAATTTTTGATTCATATAATCTTATAAATTCTAACTAACTCTATAGAGATTATAGCATATTTCTATAATAGTAATTATTTTATTTTTTAATACCGTATTATTCAATTTCAATAGCTACGTCATCTATTATATAAATTGTGAACTAATTAGAATATTAAAGATAAATAAGGAAATGTCAGGAACTTGTCCACCCTTTCCTTGTCTATCTCTACTTATCCCATCTTCAGACTACATTATTATTCGTTTCTCCTAAAGCTTCAATACCAATTCCAGGAGACAAGCAAAACATACTAGCTGTGCCAGTATGCCAAGCTTTTCCCCTTTGTGCTATTTACTAGATTTCTGCATTTTACTTAATACTGCAGTATCATTTACTACAACATTATAAGAGATTCCAGTTCAACTACTTATTTATACTTGTCCATAACTCACTGAAGCCTGAGATTTTGGACAAGTATAAATAAAGTTTCACAATGGATTCTCTTGATCGGCTGAACATTTCTAAATGCTCCAGCTCACTTTCATTCTTCAAGTCAACTGAACCTTAAGAACTGTGCAGCCTCTTTTAGCATTAGATAATCAGAGTAGACCAGGACGGATTGGCAAGCACTGTAAATATTCAAGTGGACTAGCTTACATGAAGCTGGTCCACTTTAAAAATTACAGCAAGCTTGTCCATCCTTTGTTTGTACAAAAGGAAAAGCTTATTCCTAACTGCTACCTTTGGTTGGAGATATCTCAGCTCAATAATTAATTTACATATGCACCCTAACTCCCTGATACCCGAGATTTTAGTACATGTATAAATTAAATTTCACGGTTGAATCTCCTAGGATGATGCCAAAGTTAACTTAGAAATAATCTACAGAATTAGTGAATGCCATTAGTTAAATTCAATGTCATTAATTTACATTATATCACTTAATGATTCTTTATCAAATACTTCCAAAGACAAATGATTATAATTATGTTTATTTAATTGTTATAGTGGTCCATCAGTTACTACTCCTATACCTAATTGGGATACTTTTAATTCATATTCTGGCACTATTCCCATCACCCAACGAACTGCTTTGTTTTACTGAACAGTTCTAAAGCTCTATCTGTCTTTCAATTCTTCAAGCCAGCTATAGCTTAAGAACTGTATAGTCCTCCAATTTGTTCTTTTGGGTACCCGATGGAGTGCAAAAGAATAAAAGAAAAAGATTAAAAGATTAAAAGATAATCGGTATTTTATGGACTTGCCGTCCATGGCTGTTCCACAAAATGAATCGGAAGCGGCCCACCCACCCTCCAATGCTGGTTACTAGGGACTAGAACTTTAATTCCAACTAGAACTAAGGGATTTATAAGATTGGGAAAGAATATAGAAAACAGAATCAATAACTATTGATCATATATTAATACTTACATAAAAGATAATATTTATATTAAAATATCAATAGGTCAACTTTTAGACTTAAAGTTGACCCATTGTTGCGCCCTATATGAAATTTACGACATAATACAAATTTTAAATTTATTTAATTTTTTTATCTTCTATGTCATATTTTGTAAAAAATGGTGCAAGACATACTAACAAAGAATAACAAATTGAAATAAGAAAAATATATATAAATAATGGTTCTTTGTAAAAAAAATATTTAATTACAAATACACTTATCATAAAGCACATTAAAGCAATTATTGAACGACTAGATGATTTCATGTAATGTATAGTCTTACAATTATCACATTTAATGGGTTTATACCCTCGCCAAATTGATTTAACAATATCTTTCCATTTGAATTGATTACCGCAATTTTTACATTTCTGAATATGCATAATAAAAATCTCCCTCTAAACTGATTGGTTTCGCCATATCATACTATTGTGCCATAACTTAAGAAAATAATGAATCAATCAGCAACATAACCAATTTCATTCATATTCAATATATCCTTTATGTTTACTAATGATTTTAAAAATATAATTAATGATATGGAAATTTAACGGTGCTACTAAGCATGGTAATATTAACGATATAATAAAATTAATTTCTGAATAAAACAAAATTAATGTCAATAAACCTACTATTAACAACCATGATGAATTTAAGATAGAAAAATATAATTGTAATCTAAAATAATCTTTTTCTTTATTTTCTATTATTTTAAAACTTCTATTGTAGTATGTAATCTTGTTTCTGAATAAAATAGAATATATCAAATAAATTATACCTAATATTATTGTAATAATACCTAATAAATTCATAAGTATTCACCCCTCCCATAATATTATAATGAGTTATTTTTCTCCGTATTATTAAACAAATATGACGGAATAAAAGAATATTATGTATTTTGTATTTTATTATTTCTCAACTTATTTATAATAAAAGACACTAAAATAAATAACAAATATACTAATACTATATCCACGATAAAACTTAATGTATGTATATGTATTCTCCCAAAAAGTATTTCATTATGAGGGCATAATCATAAATAGTGAAATAAGGAAGTGGATATCCGAACATAAATTGGTATCCAGCGCTATAAAAACAAGGTAATAAAGGTACTGTTATTAGAACTACTATAACTGAAGATATTAATAAATTCTTTCTTATCCTCATAAAATCTCTCCTCTTATTTAATTAGTCCATAATATCTTACTATTTTGAAGGAATCTACTCGCCTTTATTTTCCTGATTTTTTAATCTATCATATTTTCTTAATGCTTTAAGTGTTCCCTCTTCAACTGCCCCTCTAACTATATAGTAAAGTATATAGAAAAAAATTATTGCATAAATTAAAATCATATTAAATCACTCCCTTTAATTCGCATTCTTTTTCTGTAGTTTATCAAATTATAAATATTAAGAATCATATTGTTTGTTTAATTCTTTAAAATAATCCCCTAATTTTTTACCCTTAATGTTAAATTGCTTACCTTTCATTTCAACTGTTTGAAACCCTTGTGTTCCGCCCCAAACAGTAATCTTTTCTTCATTAGTTAGTGTAATTAGAACCGTAATGCTGGGAGTTGTACCTACAGTATTATCATAATATTTTGCTTTATTGTACATAGAAATGAATTCTTTCATTTGTTCTAGATTTTCATCTTTTATATAAGTTAATTTCTTTGTTCCATAATAATGAAATTCAATAGAAGAAACATCTTTTAATGCTAAGTTTTCTACTTTTTGATTTTTATAAGAGATAAATGCTACTAATAAGATTAATATTACTATCGGTATGTATTTAGTTTTCAAATGATCCTCCTTGCATATCTAAATTATAAATCTGATATAAAAAACATAACAAAACATAACAGTTGAATACTTAGGTATAGCCCCCTTCTAAAATTTAATTAACACACAATAAATAATTATAATAAGTGCGGAAAATATATTGCTACAAAGCTGATAATCACACCTGAAATAAAAGATCCAATTATACAACATATCATAGATTTTTTCTTATTTAATCCTAAAAATACTGCAACTGCACTCCCTGTCCATAATCCAGTTGTAGGTAATGGGATTCCAGTAAATATTATTAACCCTAGCTCTTTATATTTATCCATATGTTTAGTATTCTTTCTTAGTTTATTATCAACAAAGCGTGTAAATCCATTAAAGAATTCTACAGTCTTCAGCCATTGGAATATTTTATCGAAAAAAATAAGAATAAATGGAACAGGAAGCAAGCATCCTATCCAAGTTGAAAAGAAAACACTTATTGGATTTAAATTAAATTCATTTATACCTATGGGAATAGCAATTTTTTGTTCAGTAAGGGGTATTGCTGCAGATAATAAGACTAAAAAATATTTCATAGTAATCCTCCCAGATTTTCATATGTATTTACCTTTTCACATTAATTAACGCAATTTTATAATTTCAATTCCTCGCCAAGATTATATTCCTCTTTGATTTCATAACCATCTTTAGTTTCAATATGTACTTTCACTTCAAATTCATCTAGAACATCTTTCAATTCATCAGCTGTTATTTCAGTCATATTAAGCAATACCTTATATTCATAAACAAAAAAATCTTCATTAGTATTATCTTGAATAAGAGTATTACCTAGAGCCCATATATCAGAATTATATTCATTTAACTCTTTCGATATATATTTAAATTCAGGAACAATTACATCTCTTAATTCAATATTCTTAAGATTATTACCTTTTACTCTTAACTCATAATATTTAAAGTTTTCAATCTGAGGATTTTCTATATCATCGGTATATATATTCTCGTATTCCTCTTCTGTTATGGTTCTTAATATACCATCTATGGTTATAACAGGTTTACTTTGGGTACATCCACTTAATACTAGTACTACTATTAATGCTAAGATTAATATTGGAAAAGTTCTTTTCATTTTAACCACGCCCTTTTCTTTAATTAAAATTACAAACAATATTCCCATTAGGATCAATGAGCTTTCCTTTATCCTCACTCACATTGTTCCATATATAACTCTTACACCACTTAATATCTCCTTCAGCTTTACCACGAGCAACAGTAATTGAATCTCCCGCTTCAATAATATAATCATCAAAAACATATTTTTGATTTCCTGTTACAGAAACTAAAGTCCATCCTTCTAAATTTACATCTTTATCAAAAGTATTTTTAATAGTAACTATTTCATTTATCCTATCTATATCAGTTATTTCTATACCATAATTAGATTCAATAGATTCTTCAATTTCAGATGATTGAACTTCAGATAAAATATTCTCCACAGAATCATTACCAGGTTGATATCTTCTAATACTACCTCCTGTACTAGAATTGAAAATTATCTCTTTACCATTACTAGTTGCAACAATAGAATTCTTTTGATCTGTTCTTAATAAAGGAATATGATCTTCCATTAATCTCTTCATCACTTCTCTATGGGGATGGCCATAATCATTAGGAGTTCCAACACTTAAAACTGCATATCGTGGTTTAACTGCAGCTAAAAATTCTTCCGTTGTTGAAGAATCGCTTCCATGATGACCTAATTTTAATAAGTTGAACTTAGATCTATACCGCTTTTAATCATTTCTGCTTCACTTAAAGCTTCTGCATCACCAGTAAAAAGAAAGCTATTATATCCATAAGTTAACTTTATACAAATACTATAATTATTTATACTTTCATAGTTACTGCTATTAGGAGCTATAATCTGCCATGAAGCATTCCCTAAACTATAGCTTGTCCCAACTTTAGGTTCTTTTATCTTCAAGTTCTTATTCTTTATTGAATCTATTACATCTTTATAAGTTTTAGTATTAGTTGTTACTTTTGGCATTATTACTTTACCAACCTCAAAGTTATCAATAATAAAATCAAGTCCACCTATATGACCCTCATGGGGATGAGTTCCTATTACATAGTCTAATTTCTCTACATCTTCATTCTCTAAATATGCTTTAACTAACTCCCCTTTATCATTAGAACCAGCATCTATTAACATATTCTTTCCATCACACTGGATTAGAATAGCATCACCTTGACCAACATTTATAAAATGTACTTTCAATGTATCAGTTAATCGATCTACTGGACTACTTTTACATGAAGTTATACTAATCATTGCAAATGTCAGCAATATCAATAATAAAACTCTCATTAATATTCTTTTTGTCTTATTTATCTTATTCATAACATTACATCCTTATTTTCTATATTTAAACATTACCTCTATTATTTTAAATCACTTACATTACTTTGTTAAGTATATTTTCAAATATTTATATATGTTTTACAAAGGGTGGAATATGAATTACATTAATTTTTATACTAGCTGCTGTATGTAACTAAAAAATAGAACAGTTTTTTGTTGCTCTAGGTATTGTTGAATCGATGTTACAATCATAGTATAATATTATAAGAATTAGGAGGGGATATTTTGTCTGATAATTTATTAGAGAAAAAAATTACACTTGGAAAATACATTACTCAAAAAAGAAAGTCTAAAAATCTGAGTCAACGTCAATTATCAAAGGAAATTGGCATAAGTCACTCTACTATATCTAGGATTGAAAAAGATTGTGCCATTAGTCCAGATAATGCTACTTTAAAAGCTTTATCTGAAAGATTAGAAGTAGATTATAATTATTTACTTGCTCTAAATGGATCTATCGATGATGAACCTGAAATTCGTATTATACAAAGAATTGTAAAAAAAATGAATGCTTCAGAAAAACAGAAAATGTTAAACATATTGAAGGCATCATTTGAAGAATTATTTAATGAGGACATGTAATTGCTAAGTTGCTATCACTGACAAAACAATTTCATTACATAAAAAAGAAGCGGAAATTATTCCACCCCTATTCGTAACCTCGTAGCTTTACCAATCGTACCACCTAACTGTTCCCATAAATAATTATGTTCTTCAACACAGTTACTAAAGTCTCCGTTTTTCCAGTTCTTTAATATACTTAATAACTTTGCTTTATCTGTATACTCATACTTATTTACCATCGCAAGCACTTCTTCCACCTTCTCGGGTGTGATAGGTACCTCACCACGTATTGCGTCAGCGACAATCTTTGTATTAGCCATATGGTGCATTGTGTCTAGAACCCACGGTCTCATATTATCCTGTTCCCATTTGCTGAATGTTCCGCCTGTTACACTTTTAACTAATACGTATTCGTTGTCGTCGCCTTTTCTAGCTTTTTCCAATGCCACTTCCTCTGCTTCTATCGCTGCTTTTAATTCGTCCGCCCCCTGGACCCTATTTACTACCTTAACAAACCCTATACCAACCAATAACATTGCCACTAACGCACTTGCAATTAAAACCTTTTTCATTTTAAAACTCCTTAAACTTTGTATTCTTATCAACATTATTCATTTCAAATAAGTGACTTGTCCATGGTTCGAATACTTCTACATTTCGGTGTATAATCTCCTCGAAGTAACGTATTTCCCATTAAGCCCCAACCTACATAATCCGGATACCGCGAAATCAAATCCAATATGCTCCATAGTTGACGTATGTTTCAATCCTATCACTTAACAGAATAATCTGTCAATCTCTGAGCCACCTTATCCACCTGTATCTAGTACACTCTCCCTCCCCCATCTTCTAGCTGGGCGGAGGGTGGGATATGAATTTAATTAATTTTTTTGACTAGCTGCTGTGGACAAGGTTTGCTAGCCTGCCGCTCTATAGGCCTGTTATCCTTGTCCACAGCAGCTAGTTGAAAAATACCCTATTTTCAGACCCTCAAAGCCCTTCTTCTTTGGCATCTTTTCGGGTGGAACAGCTTGCAGCATGATTGTGTGGAAAAGACAATGCCCTTACTTGTCCATGCTATCAATTGCTGAAAGCTAGTCCACCCATCCCTGGTACTTTTATCAACTCTAGTTTTGATCTATCTACCATTGTTGAATTGTTTTTCAGATTATAAAATGCTAAATAAAGTACTCTCTCTTCTTCCAGTAACCTCTACTTATTAAGTACTAGCTGCACTCCACCGGGTACCCATAAGAACAAATTGGAGGACTGTACAGTTCTTAAGCTCCAAGAGGCTGTAGTAATAGCGAAAGACTACTGGAGCTTTAGAAATGTTCAGTAATAAAGATAAATCCTACGTAAACTTAATTTATTCATGTACAAAATCTTAGGCTTTAATAAGTTTTGGACTTGAATAAATTAATAGTTGAAGTTGATTTATCTCTACGACAAAGCAGTTCGTTGGGTGGTGGGAATAGTGCCCAAAGTAAAATTATAAAATGCTAAATCACTATATATAGGAATAATATCTATAAGAATATATACCAATAACAAGTATAATTAAAATCTTTAAATAAATTCCCTAATAAAAATATCACTTCACATAAAATAAAAATAGTATTTAATATTCCATATACTGCAGTACATCTATACTAGAAAATATCTTTCCCTTAATAACAAAGGATGGACAAGCTTGGGTAATTTTTAAAGTGGACTTGCGTTTGCATTCTTGCAAATGCTAGTCCATTTAAATATTTACTCGCTTGTCCATCCTCCCTATCTACTCTAATAATCTAATATACAAAAGACTGTACAGTTCTTTAGTTCCAGTTGACTTGAAGAATGAAAGTGAACTGGAACTATTAGAAATGTTCAGCCTAAAAAAAGTTCTAGTAAAGAAACTGCAGTAATTTAATAATATGCAGAAAATAAGTAGTATGCAGAAAGGAGAAAAGCTTGGCATACTAGCGGAGCTAGTATGTTTTGCTTGTCTGCTGGAATTGGTATTGGGGACTCTGTGAGAAACAGCGATTTGTGTAGTCTTAGAGATAATGAAAAGCCAGAACAAGAATTGCATGCTCTAGATAGTGATAGAGCTTGTAATTCTTGTCCTGGCGGTGGAAGAAAATAGAGTATTGTAATGAAATCCACAAACACTCCCTTTTGGCTATTATCCTTTAACCAATCGTCCTACCCTCTCTCCAATATCAAAGGTTGCAGTGATTCCAGCATTAAATGATAGAAAATCATCTTCCACACCATCACTAAAAATAACACCATTCTCAGCCATCATTGACTGAACAAGTAGAAGGTTTCCTTCTTTTATTATCCCAAAACCTAAAGATGTTGATGTATTATTTGAAGGAAAAGGCTCTCGGACTGAATAGACTAATGATCGATCATTCCATGCCATCCTTTTCCCCTGATTTAAATCATAATTACCACCAGTCAAACTGTTCATTACATTACTAGCTCCAGCTAACACACTTTTCATCCACCCAGTTAAACCTAGTCCAGTAGAAATAATAATACCGCTTGATGATTGGTTTTCTGTAATATTACCATGAGTCAATTTATACCTTGATGAAACATGTGTCTTTTGTCCAAGATAAAAATCATTCACTGCATACAATATCTGTCCATCGTTCAAACTAACTTTTGCCATAGTAACTTCATTTATTTTATATCTATTATAGATTACGTCCTTCACAATAGCCACACTATCTTTCACCTGAAAAGGTAATAACTTCCCATCCCATCGTTTGCAATCTGGATTAATTGCTATAATTGGTTGCTCATTAAGATACTTCATAGTATTAGCTACTAGCCCATCTTGCCCAACAACAATGACTATATCATCATTGCCAAAGATAAAGTTAGGTACATACATTCTATCAATTAACTGAACATTACCAATAGGCTCTAGCATTAGAAATAGTTTTTTTATAGCTTCCCTATAGTTCTTTTCCTCTTCTAAATAATCCGAGAAATCCCCACCAAGAGTTTCCACATAAAACTTTGCTTGTTCAAGGGTATTATATCTCTTTATTAAATCTTCTAGCCTAGTAGATCTTTTAATAACAATAATTTTTCGGTCGCTAAATCGTTTCATTAGCTTACTCCTTTTATAACTTCCTGCAATAAATCAGGGGTAATGTTCAACTGACCAATCTTCTGAGCATTATCTGCAAGGTCTTGGAAGGCTATAGCTATTAATTTTTCAGGCTTCATTTCCATCTTAGAAAGAGTCTCAAGAACACTTGGCTCAATATCCTCAAGTGATTTCATAACTGCTGATAAAGCATAGGCTTTTGAATCGGCTTCTGCCTTTGAATTCTCTACTGATAGGTCAATCAATTTAGCTCTCTTTTCCTCAAGTTCAGTATCAAAAATCATCTTCTCTTCTATAATTTTATTCTGTTTTTCTTGAGCAAAACGTTCAGATTCTAGTTTTTTCTCAAGGACTTGCTGCTTTTTATTTTCAACGGCAATTTCTGTATTGAATTCATTCTCTTTTACTATTCTTTCTTGGTTAATTGAAGCATTTCTTCTCTCATAAATAGCTTCATCTGCCTTTTCTAGAATCTCTTCTCTAGCACTTGCTTCAAGGGCTCTTGCTGTTTCTTTGTTTGGTAATATTGATAAAATGGACATACCTAAAATTTCAATACCAAGTAGGTCAATTTCATTATTTGCTCTTATGTCTGAAAGTACTCTGTTTGCAATTACATCACTAGTTGTTACAGCTTCTTTAAGTTTAATATTTTCTATAGCTTTTTTCATTACAACTCTAATTATGTTAATTACTTTTTGTGATAACTTTTGAGGATCATCTGAAACATATTTATCTCCCTTAGAGTTTAAAGTAAAATTTAATACTTCTGAAACTTTCTTTTGATCAACTATTCTGTATGTTACATGTCCTTGAATCGTAATTGTTTGAAAATCTGATGTTAATTCTTGAAATATAAATGGTGTTTCAGTACTAATTAATGGCACTTTAATCATCGATACCCTTGGTGCATAGTAAAAAAATGATAAACCTGTACCTTCTTTAATCACTTTCCCATTTTTATAAACAATTACGTAATCCCTAGGCTGAAATTTAACAAAACGAACTCCAAACATAATATTACCTCCTAGTTTTATTTACTATTCATTTTTTCATTTCTTAACTTCATCAATAATTTACCCAACATATTCTTTCCAGAGCCATCTCCACCATCTCCCCAGTAACTATCATTTTTTGTATGTTCAACTATTACTGCATCACCGGTTGATAATAAAATATTCATTAATTCTTCATGGCTTTCAAATTTACATACCAAAGCCTCATACATAATATCATCTTTAACTGCTTCCCAATCAGCTCTTAATGGTCGTGCTCTATCTCTTCCCATTCTTGCAACATCCATAGGTTTCTCAATTTTATTTAATTCAAAAAAATGTTTTGTTCCCTCAAACTTCATTGCTTGAAAATAATGCTCCGATGTCCTCCATTTAAGTCCCTTTAATTCAAAAGGCGCCACGTAAAAATTTGAAAAACACCCATATGCTTTATCTGTATTATAAAAATTTATTATTTTACTCACCTATTTTCCCCCCTCGCCAAGTCATATAATTACTATTTATCTACTACTCTATTTACTCTTATTTAACGTTCCATCTTGTGTTGTATTCATATAATTTCGAAGGTCTATGTCCAAAGTCAGAAGTGGACTTATCTGTCTCAGTTACCATATGAGCTGTTTTTCTTCTAAAATTAGCTTTCAATAATTTTTTATCTAAAATCTCTTCATAGACCTTTTGTAACTCTGTTAAAGTAAACAATTCAGGCATCAAATTAAAAACTATATCAGTATACTCAATTTTATTTCTCAATCTTTCAATACCATATTGAATAATCTGACCATGATCAAAAGCTATTCCATCACTTGATAAAATTTTTCTTTTATATGAAACGAGCTTACCTTTTATATGTCTACTTACAATCACTGTAGATGACAAAATAGTTTCGCCATTAGTTAATCTAATCTCATAATGATTGTTTTCTATAAAACCGTCTTCCTCTATTTCTCGTTCCTCTTTTGTTAACTTATAGTCCACCTCAAACCATTTTACATCTTCAGCATCACTACCAGCTTTCATCTTAATTTCTTTAGAATTTACTAATGACATATAAGATGTGCTCACTATCCTACCTCTAGGGTCTCTTCCTACATCTCCATATGTATATAGTTGCTCTAGATAAACATTATCCACGTTTGTCTCTTCTTGCAATTCCCGGTATGCTGCATCCTCAATATTTTCATCTATTTGAATAAATCCACCCGACAAAGCCCATTGACCAATAAATGGATGTTCCTTCCTTTTAATCAACATAACTTTTAATGATTTCTCAGGAAGTTTCCTATAACTTTCCGATTCTTGATCTGACACTGTCAATAACAAAATATCAACTGTCATAGATGGTCTATCATATTTAGTAATATTATAATTTTGTAAAAATTCTTCTTCATTTAATCCGTTGCTATCTAATAAATTATTATTCAATGTTTCCCCTTCTCTCATATTATCATTTTGATACTATCTATCTGTTAGTATTATTATAGTACTATCAAACAGCATTGTCAACTCCATTTTCAAAATTATAAGTAAGACCCCTAAAGTTAAATAATAATTTATTAATATTTAACCATAGGGGTCTTTACTGATTTTTTTACTTCCTGACTATATAAACGCTTTAAAAAGTTGTTTCATTCCATATATCTTTCAAAGACATCGAATTAATCCTAGCATTTTGTAATAAATCATCTATATCTTTGAAAGACTGATATTCTACTTCTCCATATTTCGTTAAATACCATCCACTTATATTAGCACTTATTGAATATCTATCACCACTATACTTAAACTCAATTTCTTGTCCTAATTCTAAGTCCTCAACTAAATCACTATAAGTATATTTCATGTAAAACCTCCACTAAATTTCTATTTGGGATTCCTTATATATACATGAAAAATCAAGCCATAAGTCGATTAGGATTTTTAAAGTGGTCTCCGTCATTTATATCTATTTCCTTTAGTTTCTTATTTATCATATTGAAAACCTCCTACAATAAAACTCTTATTATCTTTGATTATCTATTTTATAGTTCTATACTACTTTTACTTCTAAAAAACCAAATCCAGTTATCTTATTCTTTTCTAATTCATTTTTAATTTCATCAGAAATAAAAGTCGCAAATTTATGAGCTTTTAACCTTACTAAATGAGAGCCTTTTAGTTTGTTTTTATTCAATGCATATTTAATTACTGATATAACCTTTATATCTCTTGCTTCAATCTCAGTATACAGCGAATTGGGTAAATCTATAGCATTAGTCAATCTTGTTATATTAAGCACAGAATAACCTTCAATAATTTTCCCAGTGTTCACTTCTTTAATGACAACGGGTAGAAACTGCACTTCTCTTACTCCAATTTTTTTTATTATTTCAACAAACTTTGATGATACTAATAACCAACTCAAATTATTAGGTAAATAATCAGTTGGCCTATAACCTTCTTCAGAATTATAATAAAATGTAAAATCAGGATTCCAATCTTTAATAATTTTACCTTCGTATAAATAATTTCCTTTAACACTATATTTATTTTCATAGTCTTTATCAGAAAAACATACCATATCTTCCATAGTCCCATTTTCATCATGCATTATTTTATAATATTTCATTTTATAAGCCTCCCAAAATCATTAAAATAAATGCTGAGTCAATATCTTTTTCATACGAATTAGAACTCAAAATGTTAACTATATAACTGCATTACTATTAAATAGTCCACGTATTCTTTCTAACAAATCTTCAAACTTAACTCTTTTTATACCAAGATTTTTCAAATCAATATTCTCATCAGAAATCTTATCGAAAAACTCTGATAGATCATGCTCAATTTCTGCATTAATCGTTACTTTACTAGTTGGAGGAATATTTATTAGTAAGCGGAATATATCATTTCTATGTTTTTTTATATTCTTAGAATCTATTGCCTCTCCACTTTCTTTTCTCTCTGAAAGGTCTAACCATGCTTTTATTTTAAAAAGTAAAACATATTCAATAGAAAGTACTGATAATCCATCAACAATACTTTTACCTTTTACCAACAATTCATAGTAATCATCATTTAATAAAATTGCTGATAAACTAGATATAGCATCACTTACATGAATCGGTGTTAATGTTGAATCAAACTTAAACTTTATCTTATCAGATTTTCTGCTAAATAGTTCAATCATAGCTGGAAAACCTGATTGTGAAGGTTTTTCAAATCTATAGAATTGGTCTTTTCCTGTACTTTTTTGCTTATGTACATAACCACCATCTTTTATAAATTCCCAAAATACTTCTCCAAAACTCTCATCTAAAGCTTCGATTAATAACACCATATCTAAATCTTTTGTAGCTCTAAAGTCTGTACCCATATCATTTAAGATTATGTCGCAAGCAGTACCTCCTATAAAAACATATTGTCCTGTATAATCATTAAAGTATTCTTTAAATTTCTCTATGCCGTAAACCATGTTTCACCCTTTAACCTTTCTTCTATTGCTTGTTCTACTCTTTCATCATTTATATCTTTAATTGACATTGTTAAAGAAACAATATCCACCATATTATCCTTAACTAAAAGATTAGGGTCATAATCCCAAATCTCTATCTCTATTAAATCCATATCTGCAATTTTATCTGGATTATTAATTACATTTTGATCAATTTCCTTCGCAAATTTTTTAAAAATTGCTCTTACAGGTCTTTTGGGTGGATTTATCATAGATTGCATTGATAAAGCTTCCAATCCCGCAAATGGTAGATTTTTTTCTGATTTTTCAACATAAACAACCTTATTAACCGGATTTTTTAGATATTCAAATCCTCTGTCATAATAATCTATATCATTAATCCTCTTATATACTTTGCTTCTACCTGTTTTACCACTTATCTCATAAGTTAATAAATCTAGTTGATAAAGTTCATTTAAAGCTCGAGTAGTAGTCATTAATGATGTATTAATAATATTAGCTAGTTCAGTTGCATAAATGCTCAGATCTTTATTATACAGAAAATAAAGAAATATCAACTGAGTCATAGGCGAAAACTTTTTTATTTCTTTAATATTTTTTTCAGTAATCTTTTGCATATCCAAACCTAAGAATGGTAAATACATTTGTCCATTTTCAATAATAAAAGGTATATGTGATTCTAATAAGCTTTTTCTTCTGAATGTAGAAATCGACTTAAACAAAAGAACTAAATGCTCATTAGTGCTCTTTCTAATAACCTTTAAGTGTTTTTTCAAATCGTCTATTCCTGGAATATCATCAATAACTTGAATTAATAAACAAGCTTTTCCTAATATATTAACTTTATAAAAAGTATATCTTTCCAATAAAAATAGCGGTAAATAATCTTTGCTATCCCATAATTCTATATTAATACTTTCATCAACATTCTCTCTTAAATAGGCTTTTACAATATCTTTCATAACTAACACCTCCTAATATAACATTCTCACTTTAAATATAACATAACTAATGTTACATTTAAAGTATTTGTGTTATATTAACTTTGTATTTATGATTATACCCAATTTTTATTAATTTAATATCTTCTCAAAAAAATAAAAACTATAACGATTTACATTATAGTTCATTAACTCTAATTTCATTAATCAAAATCTTTTTATATTTATAAATAAACTTGTATATTTATAAATACCATCATTTAACATAATGTCTATCTATACAATTAATTTCATAATTATAAATACGCTTCTCATTGTCAATTATCCATAATTATCTAAAATAATTTCCATAAATAAACTTATAATAAATCAAAATCACATAAACCAAGCAACTTGTCCATAGTTAAAATTTTCTATGTTTTGTTCTAATTAATCCCAATTTGTGTTATTAAGGTTTAAACAAAAAGCGGGCATTTCGACGAAAAAAACCTCCTGGATTAATTATCCAAGAGGCTCTCACGTTAGTCATATCAATGGTGCCGAAGGTGGGAATCGAACCCACACGGTATTGCTACCACAGGATTTTGAATCCTGCGCGTCTGCCAGTTCCACCACTCCGGCTTATTAAATTTTCTTGCGTCTCACTCACCGACGAATATTATAATATCATGATACAAGAATTAAGTCAAGCATTTTTTAAAATTTTTTTTGAAATATATTATAACTTTTTTTCAAACAAACCTTATCCAGCTAAAGTAAAATTTTTATCATAATATATTGGAATTACATTATTGTAATGCATATACTAATAAGGATGGAAAATAAATCTTTTCATTCAAACCTAAACCTACCTTTTATAATTATATTTAATACCATTATATATATCTAAATTCACTTTAGATTCTCTATAGAAGATGATATAATTTATAAAAGAACAAAGATAAAAACTAAATGATTCTAAGAAAAATCTTATTATTAGGAAGGTGATTTTTATGATTAAATTAAATGAAGAAATACTAATTGAAGAAAAAGAAAATTTTAAAGGTGGAGAAGGAAAAGTAACTATTCAAAGAATCTTAAACAAAGAAGAATTAAACGGTAAATGTGGAATATTTGCCAAAGTTACTTTACCAAAAAACTCTAGCATTGGATATCACGTTCATGAGGGAAACTCAGAAACTTATTATATTATAAATGGAAAAGCTCTTGCAGATGATAATGGAGTAGAAAAAACATTAGAAGTTGGAGATACTATCTTTACTCCAAGCGGAAGTGGTCATGCAATCAAAAACATTGGTGAAGAAAACCTAGTATTCATGGCTTTAGTAATAAACTCATAAATTCTTCAGTTTACAATTGACGGTATACAGTTGTCAGTATAGGATGATTTTCTTTCAGAAATCTAAAATTATAAGCTTTGAATTTATTGAAAAGTATCCTTTACTGTCAACTTAGCATTGAAAACTGTCAATTATCATATTCCTAAAAGTTTTGTTAAAGCAAACTTTTAGGAATATGACAATATCCTTCTGGGTTCTTATCCAAATACTTCTGATGATACTCTTCTGCATTGTAGTAATTCTTCAAAGATTCTATCTCTGTAACAATTTCATTTTTATATTTTTTTTGCTCTTCACGTTTTGATTGCAAAATAATATTTTCATCTTCCTTATCAATAAAATAAATTCCTGTTCTATACTGTGTTCCTACATCAGGTCCTTGACGATTTTCTATTGTTGGATCAACTATTACCCAATATGCCTCTAATAGCTTTTCTAAGGTTATTTTTGATTCATCATATTTTATATAACAAGCTTCAGCAAAACCTGTTTCTGTTTCACATACTAATTTATAACTTGGATTTTCACCTTTACCATTTGCGTAACCCACTGAAGTTTCTTTTACTCCACTTAGATTTGCAAAATAAGCTTCTACTCCCCAAAAGCATCCACCTGCTAATACTATTTCTTTCATTTCAAAACTCCTTTCTAAATTTTTTCTTAAGCTATTTTCTAAAATATTGTTTGTAGCAGAAAAATAGTTCATAATTTAGAAACATTTTTAACACTTAACTGTAACATATATATATTATTATAAATATATAGACAAATAGAAATTACCTATTCCCCCTAAAATTAATAGTTATATACTAAACCAGCACTTAGTGCTGGTTTATTGTTTTGGTCTAATAATTCCTACAGCTTTGCCTAATATGTAGACGCCCTCTTCTTCAGTTATTTTTATAGGCTCATATTTTTCATTTTCCGGCATCAACATAGCTTTATTATTTTTCAAGTATAACCTTTTAAGGGTTGCGCTACCTTCAATATTTACAGCTACTATTTCATTGTGACTGGCTGCGTTATGTTTCTGTATTACCACAAAATCTCCATCATTTATATTTGCATTTATCATACTATCACCTTTAACTTTCAGAATGAAACAATCTCTCATCCCTTTTAGCCAATATTTTGGTAAATTAAAGTTATCCTCTTGTTCTGGAGATATCATGATTGGTTCCCCTGCAGCAATATTACTGAATATAGGTATATCTATTAACTCTTCAGGCTTATATTCTATTTCTTCTGTATCTTCTAAAATTAGTTCTCCAAAACCGCTACTATCTCTTAAAATATTGTATTCTCTTACATGTTTTAAATCAAAATATTTATATCTTTCAAGTGTTGAACAATCTTCTATCTCATTATTCTCAATAAAATATGTTTTATTAAGCGAAAATTTCTTTACATCATCCCCTATAGATTTACTATAAACTCTCCCATTCCTTACAAAATTAGAAAACTTGCTTTCGTTCAAAGAGTTATCAATATTTGCAGAAAAAGTAAATGTCGAATAACTTTTTTCATTGTATAAATTTTTTATAAAATCAATTTCGGATTTTGAGAATTTCTCACTATTATCAATTATAATGTGTATATATGGGGATAAATATTCTCTTTTTAAATTTTCTTTTTTTAAATATTCTAAAGCCTCATTGGCATAGAAGAGCTTGTCTTCATAATCAATAAAATTATGTTCTTTTAAGTTTTCATTATAAATTTGAAATAATTCTATTATTGCTTTTCTTGCAGAACTACCCTTTTTAATAGTTTTGGGTCCTTTTTTCTGCTTTCGTCTTCCTAATCTTGGAGCATCTAAATATTCATTTAAATCATTATATTTACAACTTTTTATCCACTTAATCTCATCATAAAAGAATTCCCAATTTTCTTTTTTTAAAATTCTTATCCTTGGAAATTTTTCTTGAGTCTTATGTAAACTATCCTCTACTATTGATTTAATTTCTTTTTTCTCATTCATTACTACCCATTCTACTTCAGTGATGTTTTTATATTTCAAATAATAATGATCAAGAATATCAGCAAAATTCTTCAGTTTTATTTTTTCAGATTCTCCATTAATGTTAGTAAGTAAAGACTCAAATAACTTATCATTTTTCGCTAATATACTTTTATAAATTTTGCCAAAATCTTTTTTATCATACTCATCATATAAAATAACTAAAATCTCTTCACTAGAATTCATCAAATAATTATTTTTTAGGAATAGTATTCTATAACTCAACGCTGTAGTTTTTCCACTATTTTTTTTACCTTTAACAATATCTATTTTAGTATCTACAGGCTTATTTATTATGAATTTCTTCTGATTATTATTTATTTTTTCAAAATTGTGCATTTGCTCACTCCTTATGTTTGGGGTGCTTTTTTCTGTAACTTTAATTATACCATATAGGCTTTAATGTAACAAAAAAACTGTTGAATCAACAGTTTTTATCTTTCTTTTAATTATTCAATTTTTTCCTGAGTAAAATATGCAATTCCAACTGCTCCCGGACCAACATGAACTCCGATAACAGGACCTATTGATCCTATTAAAATATCCTTGCCAGTTTTAATCTTTAGCGCATTTGCTATTTTTTTAGCTTCCTCTTCACAATTGATATGATGCACTACTGCTCCACCAAGACCATACTTGTCTATATCTTTCAAAAAAGTATCTATAATAGTGTTAATAGCTTTTTTTGAAGTTCTTACTTTATTAGCTACAATAACTTGGCCTTCCTGTACAGTCAATATTGGTATTATTTTTAGAACACTTCCTAGTAAAGCACTTGCCTTACCTATACGTCCACCTTTTTCTAGATATTTCAGTGTCGCAGGAGCAAAAACAAATTTCCCTTTATTTATAATATCCTTTGCATGAGATATAACTTCTTTAAAATTTTTTCCGTCCAAAGCAGCCTTAGCTGCCTCTAAAGCAGCAAATCCAAGTTCCATACAATTAGAATTTGACTCTAAAATTTCAATATCAGCATCTGGATAATCTTCTTTAACCATATTTTTCACTAAGTGGGCTGCTTGAAATGTACCGCTCATTTTTGATGTTATAAATATAGCTAAGACTTTGTGCCCTTTTTTTATGATATTAGTGAACAAATCAAGAAGTTCCTGCGTTGAAGGCTGAGATGAAGTTGGAATCACATTTTCCCTCTCAATCCTTTCATAAAACTCTTTATTTGTCATATCAGATTCTCTTTTACTTTCATTGCCAAAAATAACATTAAGGGACGCAATGCTTATATCATATTTATCTCTCAACTCTTTTGTAAGATATGCAGTACTATCTGTTACTATCTTTACACCCATAATTTCCTCCTTAGTTTCCTATTTTTTAGATATAATTCAATATAACTTAGTCGATTATTCAAATTAAATTAGTATTTAATATTTATTTTACCAAAAATATCCGAATAAACAATAGAATTTTCATTATTCTACATAAAAGATTTTATCTTTATTTTTTTTTATAAAAGAATTTATTATATTTATACTATCAATTGATTCTTTATTCATTACTGCTTCACCATGGTTTTCTCCAAAAACTTTTACCGCTTTATCCTTAATATAAGTAGTATCAATAGAATCCATAGTTATAACTTCTCTATCTACAATATTTAATCCTTTTATATAATATAGTTTATATAAATTTTTTTGTATAATATCCAATATGACAATTTTTTTATTGAGTTTACTATCCGACAGATTTACTAATTGATTATTGATATATTCAATGTCTTTCAATCTATCTCTTATATTAATAGCTTTTACGAAATCTTCTTTCTCAGCAGCTTCTTTCATTGTACTTTCCAATTTTTCTATCAAAAAACTACTTTTACTTTCTAAAAATTCAATCAACATCTCAACTTTCTTTAAATATTCCAGTCTATAAATTTCCCCTCTACAAGGACCTAGACATTTTGAAAGATGATAATTTAAACATCCTGAGTATGTTTTATTAAAACAATTTACAGAGCATGTTTTTATATAAAACTCTTCTTCTAAAATAGTTTTTACAACTATTGTTTTATTATAACTATTAAAGGGTCCAAAGTATAGACTTCCATCATTTTGTTTTTGCAGTACTACATCAATTTTAGGATATTTTTCTTTATAAGTAACACTTAAATACGGATACTTCTCATGATTAACCATTAATTTATTATACCTTGGCTTATATTTTTTTATTAATGAACACTCTAACAATAAAGCATCAAACTCTGTATCACATAAAATATATTCTAAATCCTTTATATTCTTAACTAACTTGTCTATTTTAGAACTTCTATTACTCAATTCATAAAAATATGAATTAACTCTCTTCTTTAAGTTTTTTGATTTTCCTATATATATAATATTGTCTAGAGAATCCTTCATTAAATACACACCAGGTGAAGTGGGTAATAGCTTTATTTTTTGTTTTAATTTCATTTGATCACATCCTTATTGATAGTTGTAAATTGAAAGTTGTAAATTAAGGAAGCCTTTCAATGAATTCAAAGCAAAAATTTAATTTATTTCAATTTGAATTATCACAGCTTCTTATACTTATCATAGAAAACGATAAAAACTTAAATCTAAGATTTTTGAAAAAATCATCCTTAACTTAAAACTTACAACTTATAACTAAATATGAACCTGATAAAATAATTATCAGGTTCATATTTCTATTTAGGATTACTTTTAACTAATTCAGCAATTTGTTTACCCATTTCAGTCAATGCTTCAAACTCAGTCTTTTTAGGCGAATAAGTAGCCTCTACAGAGTCCCCTACAATCTCAAACTTAGTTCTATCAGCAAACGCTTTAATAGTTTTTACTCCACCGCCACTCCACGCTTTATTACCAAATATTGATAAGTATCTATTTTTTAATCCAGAGTGATATATTTTATTTATTACAGTTTCCATAGCTGGGAATATAGTACCGTTATACGCACATGATCCCAAGATAATACCTTTAAATCTCCAAATATCACTAATAATATGAGATACGTGAGTTTTTGAAGCATCATATACTCTAACATTTTTTATACCACATTCTGCTACTACTCTTGCAATATGATTTGCCATTTTAGCAGTGTTTCCGTACATAGATCCATAAACTATTACAACGCCCTCTTCTGCTTCATATCGACTCCATTTGTCATATAAATCTATTATTGTTCCAGGATTATCTCTCCAAACAGCACCATGAGTAGGAGCAATTATTTCTATCTCTAATCCACCTAACTTAGCTAATGCTTTTTGAACCATAGGACTATACTTGGATACAATATTTGAATAATATCTTCTTATTTCATCTTCATAAAATTCTAAATTAACCTCATCATCAAAAATAGTACCGTCTAAAGCACCAAATCCACCAAATGCATCCATTGAAAATAGAATTTTATCAGTACAATCATACGTAACCATTGTTTCTGGCCAATGAAGCATAGGAACCATATAAAATTGAAGTTTGTGCTCCCCAAGGTCTAAAACATCCCCCTCAGCTACTTCGTAAAAATTATCATGTATTTCATAAAAACCTTTTATAAAATCAAATGTTTTTTTATTCCCAACAATTTTAACATCAGGCCATTCAGCAATTACTGCACTCATAGAGCTAGAATGATCTGGTTCCATATGATTTACAACTAAATAATCTACTTTTTTATCTCCAATAACAGCTTTAATGTTATCAATAAACTCACTTGTTTTATTGAATTTAACAGTGTCTAAAATTGCAACTTTATCATCATTTATTATATAAGAATTGTATGAAACTCCTTTTTCCAACGGCCAATAATTTTCAAATAAATGTGTTTCTCTATCGTTGACTCCAACCCAGAATACTTTTTCTGTTATACTCATATTACAGTTCATCTAACCACTTCCTCATTTAATTATTATTGATTGATAATAGTTTAACACTAAACATATTTTATCACAAGTCAGTGAAAGTTCCAATAATCCTTTACTGATAGTATTATTATTGATAAAATAAATTATTATAATAACATAAATTAGCAACTCAAACTAGGGGAATGATATACTATGCATAAAAAAAGTTGGACCTATAAATTATATTTATCATTTATCATAATTTCTATTTTAATAAACACTATACATTTTTATATATTTAATGACTCTGAATATATTTTTAAATTTATCCTTATTCAACTAGGTTATCTTCCTATTTCAACACTCTTTGTTACTTTCATTTTAAATGAACTCTTAACACGAAAGAGAAAAGACGAAAAAACAGCAATGCGAAATATGATTATTAGCACCTTCTTTAGTGAAGTAGGAACAGATTTAATTCATTATTTTAAAAATTTACCCTTAGCCTATGATTCTGAAAAAGCAAAATCCGATTTAAATAAAGTAATAAAGCTAAAAGAAAGAGAATTTAAAAGCTTTGCACAATATATTAAATATAAAGATTTTGGTGTACAAAGTAGTAAATGTGATTTTAAATCTCTTAACAAATTTTTGAATTCTAAACGGATTTATCTTATCGATTTACTACAAAATTCAAATCTTCAAGAACACGAAACTTTTAGTGATTTAATTTTTGAAGTACTTCACATTAACGAAGAATTATCCTATAGAGAAGACTTGGATTTTCTATCCGAGGAAGATCTTGAACATCTTGCTAAAGATATTGACAGAACATATTCTTATTTATTATGCGAATGGTTCTACTATATGCGTCATCTTAATGCTGAATATCCAAATTTGTATAGCTTTGCAATCAAGACAATACCCTTTAACAAATGATGTCAAAAATCATATCATCATTTGTTATATGGATTCTTTTCTAAATAATCTTTTAATACACCTTCTCTAATTCCTTTTTTACTAACTATTATTGAATTAATATCAGTAGTCATTAAGAAGGATAATAATATTTCTATACCTCCCTTTATTACTTCAACTCTTCTGTCAGACATCCCTTTTAATTTCTTGATATCCTCTATCTTTTTGTTTTTAATAACTTTATAGATTATCTTTACATACTCATCTGTAAGATAGTAATTATCATTTTTACCTAGACAAGGATTTATATTACTATTTATAAGTTTCGCTACATTTTTCATCGTTCCTCCAGAACCTACAAGTACAAGATCATTTTTTCCATTCAACCAAGATATTTCATGTGAAAAATTATAAACTAAATATTCCATGATTTTTTTCTCCACAATTTCAGTAATACAATCTTTTAGCTGAAATTTATTAGAAATCGTTCTTGCACCAAAAGGAAATGATATAGATTCCATTACCTTCTCATTATCAAAAAATAATACTTCTGTGCTTCCTCCTCCAATATCTATCATAATACCACTTGTTACGTCAACGTCATCTTTAATTCCTTCATAACTATAGAAAGCTTCTTCTTTTCCACTCATAATGTTTATATTAATATGACATAAGTCATCAATGCCTCTAATAATATCCCTTTTATTTCTTGCCCTGCGAATAGATTCAGTAGCAAAAACAACAATATCATCAATCCCTGTAAGAGTACACAGATCTACATAGGTTTGTACTACTTTTAATGTACTCTGAATATAATATTCGCTCATATCTCCATTACGGCAATTATCTTCCAAACTCATAAGACTTCTATGTTTATTCTTTTTGACAATAACTCCATTATCCCTTACCAAATAAATATCTAACTTAATTGAATTTGACCCAATATCAATAACACCTATTTTTTTCATAAACACCACCAAGATGATTATTATACTACAAACTCATTTTGTGATTTTTTTGTTTAATCTATCTTATGAAGGATTTGTTGGATTTATGAGAACAAATGCATATATAGCTACAAAGCCACTCCACTTCACTAAGAAATTCTAATTCATTTTCTTAAATATATACTAAAAAATTATAACTCGCATACTCAAACAATAATTTTTCTTAACGCATATATTACAAAAATGAATAAGAATTTCTAAAGCTTGTTACGATGCCTTTTACGCTATATATGCTTCTTCAACTCACTGAAGGATGGAATTTATAAATTCCTCGTATACAACAAACAAAAACTACAGCCTAAGCTGTAGTTAAATTATAGTATCATTCCATTCTTGATCTTGTTTAGTTTGCATTCTATTTCGTATTTCACTTATTTGCTCTTGAGAAAGATTTGTCTCCTCAACAATTTGTCTAACACTTAAACCTTGTTGCAAGCATGCTCTAACTTTTTCCACAGCCGTTTCATACTCACCTTTATTGAATCCTTTTCTTACCAAAACTAATCACATCCTTTCTAAAGATATCTTTTCCAAAGTTGTAGATTAATATTCTTTAATTATACATTAGGATACGCTAATTAATTTTAGTTTAAAGGTTTCAATATACAGTTCAACTTACAACTAATCTTTTAGTATTCTCATAGAATTGAGAACAGCCAACAATGCAACTCCAACATCTGCAAATATCGCAATCCACATTGTAGATTTTCCTATAACCGCAAGAAGTAAAACTGCTAATTTTATCCCTATTGAGAAAACAATATTTTGCATTACGATTTTCCTAGTTCTATTAGCTATTTGAATAGCTTTTGGAATTTTTGTCATATCATCATCCATTATAACAACATCAGCAGCTTCAATGGCTGCATCTGAGCCTATTCCTCCCATTGCTACACCAATATCAGCTCTTGCAAGTACTGGTGCATCATTTATTCCATCACCTACAAATATTAACTTATCTTTGCTTGAAGCATCGATTTTACTTTTAATTTCTTCAACTACCGATACCTTATCACCTGGTAATAAACTATGATAGAACTTGTCTAATCCTACTTTATTAGCAAAGAATCTAGCATTTTCTTCATTATCACCTGTTACCATAGCAATTTCGCTTATATTCATGTTTTTCAAAGAAGCAATTGTTTTTTCAGATTCTTCTTTTACTTCATCGCTTATCAATATAGATCCTGCAAAAACTTTATTAATTGCTACATAAATATGAGTTCCTGGCTTATTAATCAAACTAAAGTCAGCGCCAATTTCCTTCATAAGTTTGCTGTTACCAACAGAAATTAGGATTTCTTTATCATTTTCTATTGTAGTTGCATTTATTCCCTTACCAGCAATTTCTTCATAATTATTAATTTTAAATTCATCTATAGATTTATTGTATTTTTTAACAATTGCTTTTGCTATTGGATGCTGTGAGTTATTTTCAGCTATAGATGCGTATTTTAAAATTTCATCTTCACTAAAACTATCAGTTGTTTCTATACTTACTACTTTAAAAACTCCTTTAGTTAATGTTCCTGTTTTATCAAAAGCAATGTGTTTTACATTATATAAAGCTTCTAAAAAGTTACTTCCTTTTATTAATATACCATTCTTTGATGCCGAACCTAGTCCTGCAAAGTAACCAAGTGGAATTGAAACCACCAAAGCACATGGACAAGATACAACTAAAAATATTGCTGCTCTATAAACCCATTGAGAAAATTCTCCAATACCTAGTATAAAAGGAGGTATTATTGACACCAATACTGCAGCAAAAACTACAATAGGAGTATAAATCTTTGCGAATTTTGTAATAAACTTTTCAGTTTCTCCTTTTCTACTTGAAGCATTTTGAACTAAATCTAAAATTTTAGAAACTGTAGATTCTTGGAATATTTTTGTTACTTTTATTT
The DNA here is from genome assembly GCF_050402865.1 of Clostridium sediminicola. Classification (NCBI taxonomy): domain Bacteria; kingdom Bacillati; phylum Bacillota; class Clostridia; order Eubacteriales; family Clostridiaceae; genus Clostridium; species Clostridium sediminicola. The sequence continues at coordinate 3,771 of NZ_BAABMF010000012.1, read as the reverse complement.
TTAATAACCCATTCAAGTTGATAGCACCACTATAAACTTCATCTCCAACTTCAACATCAAGAGGCAATGACTCACCAGTTAAAGCAGAAGTATCAAGAGCTGCTTTTCCCTCAATTATTTCACCGTCTAAAGGAATTTTTTCGCCTGTTTTTACTAAAATTGTATCTCCATATTTAACATCCTCAGGATTAACTTTGTTAACAATCCCAAGAACAAATAAATTTGCATAATCTGGTCTTATATCCATAATATCTGCAATAGACTTTCTTGATCTGTCAACTGCAGCATCTTGAAACAACTCCCCAATTCTAAAGAAAATCATAACTGCAACAGCTTCAGGATATTCACCAACAAAGAATGCTGCAAAAGTAGCTATAACCATAAGGAAATTCTCATCAAACAATTCTCCACTAGTTACTCCTCTGAAAGCGCTTCGTATAATAGATCCTCCAATTATAACATAACTTACAATGAATATTATAAGTTCAAACTGAGATCCTTTCATTCCTAATGCAACAGCAAAAATTGCTAATCCTATTAAAAGTATAATAAGCTCTTTTTTATTTATATGATCTGCAATAGTTCCTTTAGCTTTCTTCTCAGATTGTCCTGTTTTTAATTTTACGTCTACTCCTCTTTCAGTGTTATCTACAATTTTTGTTACTTTATTTACTAGATTGTCCACCTCTTTAGTGCTTGTCTCTAAAATTAATATAGAACGAGCAAAATTTAAACTTGCTTCATCTACTTCATCTAATTTACTTACTTTATCTTCAATTTTAGCAGCGCATCCTGCACAATGTAAACCATCTAATACTAATTCAACTTTCTTTCCCATGTTATTTACTCCTATCCAATATATTTTTCCATTATATGATCTAATCCTTGTTTAAATACTGTTTGTACATGTTCATCATCTAGAGAATAAAAAATAGTTTTTCCATCTCTCCTGTATTTTACAAGCCTTGCAGTTCTAAGTACTCTAAGTTGATGAGATACTGCTGATTGCTTCATTTTTAATAAATATGCCATATCACATACGCACATTTCATGTATAGATAGCGCATTTAAAATTTTGATTCTAGTTGGATCACCAAAAACTTTGAAAAAATCTGCTAAGTCTTTAGTTTTTACTTCGCTTAATAATCCTTTTTCTACTTCCTTTACAATCTCATGATGCAATATATTACAATCACATCTATCTATACACGTATCCATTTCCTTCAAAATATCACCTCATTCATTATATGTAAACATATGAATGCTTGTTCATATGTTGATATAATAATACTATATTTTTTATATAATGTAAATAAAATTAAGGAAATATTTCTCTTACGAATAAAATTTTTTTTCTTGCAAAAAATAACCTTGTCTAAATATAGAAAGGAGTTTTTTTATGTACGAAGCACCCCGCTCACCAAAAAAATCCACAAAAAAAAATAACGATAGAAGAGCTCAAAGAATGGACCCTACCTCTCAAAGTCACAAAATATCTGATGCAGGTATGGTTAATAGAGTAGATGCTCCAAATTATAAAACAAAAAATAATAAATCTACACAATAAAAAAGTGCGGAAAATTTCCGCACTTTTTTATTGCTCTTTAATTGCTCCTTGAGAATGATGTTTTTCCATATCTTCAGTTCTAAAAGTTTCTTTATTACTTTTTGTTACTGGTGCTTTTTTTCTTCTTTTTTTTCCTTTGCTACTTTGACTCATCTAATTCCTCCTAAATGTAAGATAAAAAATATTTTAAGTAGATCAAAAATTAATAATTTTTAATCATTCTTATTATTTACTGAATCAAAAATAATATTTGCTCTATGTATATTATCTTGATTTCTACAGATAATATTTAATGTGAGTATCTATAACAAATTTAATTCCCCCCTATTCAGATAAACATGTTTTAGAATTAAACATAACTCACAAAGGAGGTATTTTATGGCTAAAAAAGGTACTAAAAGACCTTCACCAGAAGAAAACCAAAAAGGACAACACAAGCATAAAAACCAAAGAGAAAACCCAAGAATAGTTCCCGAAACTAAATAATTTCACCACTCTAAAACGACGAGCTTATCACTCGTCGTTTTATATTCATCTTATTTTCTAGATAATTTTTAATTATATGTAGTTAACACTTGAAATAACACCATATTGCTATTCTCCTATAATCTTTACTAATACTCTTTTTTTCCTTTTTCCATCAAATTCACCATAAAAAATTTGTTCCCATGGCCCTAAGTCTAAATTACCTTTTGTTATTGCAACTACTACTTCTCTTCCCATAATAGTTCTTTTTAAATGAGCATCTGCATTATCCTCAAATCCATTATGAGCATATATACTATAAGGTTTTTCTGGCGCTAATTCTTCAAGCCATCTTTCCATATCTTCATGCAGACCTTCTTCATCGTCATTAATAAATACTGATGCAGTAATATGCATTGCATTACATAATAAGAGCCCTTCTTTAACACCACTAGACTTTAAACATTTCTCCAATTCATCTGTAATATTAACAAATCCTCTTCTCTTTCTTAACTCAAACCATAATTCTTTTCGAAAAGTTTTCACTTTTATTCACCCTTTTACTTTTATAGTTTCCATTTTTTTAATATTTATATTTTATTTGGAATTTTTACTTTATTTTATACTTTATCTTAATTCTATTATTATTTGTAAAAATAATCAATACTATATTTATGTTTCACTATAAAAACTCCATGTGATATAATCTTGTTATATATAGACAAACTAAATTATTGATAAAAACAAAAGGAGAAAAATATGAAAAGTATTTTTATTGATACAGAAACCACAGGGTTGCGCCCTGGAAAAATTGTTCAATTAACTTATATAATTGAAGAAAACAAAACTTTTAAAGAAGCAAAAAACTTCTTTTTCATGATAGAAGACGGCGAGATGGAACCTGGTGCTGAAAAAGTACACGGTTTTAGTGTAGACAAGCTAGCCATTTTATCTAATGGCAGATTATTTGAAGATTCTATATCAGAAATTAAAAATGATCTTATCAACTCAATCTTCATAGCTCATAATTCTAAATTTGACAAAAAATTTATAGACGCTGAGTTCGGAAGACTGAATTTAGAAACAGAAATAGCTAAAGAATTTTGTACTATGAAATATTTTAAAAATATTGTACAAATTCCTGGTAGGAATGGTGTAGATTTTAAAAATCCTAAACTATCAGAAGTTGTTAAACACTATAATCTTGATCCTGACGATATTCTTAGAAGAACAAAAATTTTATTCAACGCTGACAAAGTATCTTTTCACGATGCAAGATTTGACACAGCAGCAATGTATATGTGCTGTCTTCTATCCCAAAACAGACCAATTAATCTAGGTGAAGAAAATTCAGAACAAATAGATTTGTTTTAGCATCTGTTTTAATTTATATTGATAACAAAGAACAAAGGCATATATAGTGTAAAAGTCCTTCCACTTCACTAAGAAAGTCTAATTCATTTTCTTAAATACTTGCTAAAAAATTATAACTCGCAAGCTCAAACAATAATTTTTATTAACGCATGTATTACGAAAATGAATAAGACTTTCTAAAGCTTGCTCCAATGTCTTTTCCGCTATATATGCTTCTTCTACCGCCTGATGGATGGAATTTATAAATTCCTCGTATAATAAAAGTATAGAAACAAGTACGAATATTCATATTTTTAGTGTAAACCCTAACTAGTGAAACTAAATTATTTTGAATAGAGTTATTGACGTTAAATTCCTGGGAGCTT